>NZ_JBHNMF010000535.1:0-2148 GCF_048562965.1 Thiolapillus sp.
GCGTTCGGAGGCCTACTTTGTTTTCCCTCTGGCGCAAGGCACGCCGGGAAAACAGTGCGGCCTCGCGGCTACTGGGGTCTACCAGCCTTCGCTTCGCTCTCCATGGCTGGCAGCGTTCGAATTCAAGTTAGACATCTGAATTTTATCGAACTTATTGGGCTTTGCCACTCTTAATTTATGAAATATTCGGGCTAGGAGAATAAAATGATGGAGAAAAAGGTTTCTTGGCTACTGGCAGCATCTGTTGGACTGTTGCTTCTGAATCCAGCTGTCGGGGCGCAGGGCATGGCCAAGGAAAAAATGAAGAAATTAATGGCGGTGAAACGGGAGCTGCCAGTCCCGCCACCTGCGGGTCTGTTCGGTGCCTATGCTTTCCCCAGCAAGGGACAGGGGATGGCGGGGATCAGCTATGCACATTTTTCCTTCGAGGGACTGCGTATGGACACTGATTCGGTTTCCACCAACACGGTAGTGTCCACGGTAGCCAACCGTTTCTTCGGGCTGCCCGGCATGCCCCCCACCCTTCGGGTTGTTCCCATCAAGGTGGACGTGGATGTTGCCTACCCCTTCGCCAATTTCGCCATTGGTCATGACTTGGCCCTGATTGGGGTAGCACCGGTGATCCGCAAGGAGATCACATTCCGAACCTATGGCGGTTCCGTCGGCACTACGGTGTTGGGTGACACCACTCAGACAGTCCAAGGACTGGGCGACGTCAAGGGGGGGCTGCTCTATCGCGCCCACAACGACCCGATCCACCATACCCTGTTGATTGGCGTATTGAGCCTGCCGACCGGCAGCATCACCAAGCGGGGCAACCTGCTGACTCCGGCAGGCACGACCCAGAATGTACGCATGCCCTATGGTGCCCAACTGGGCACGGGTACCATCGATGCCATCGTGGGCGGCGTTTACTGGGGGAAGAAGCGGAATATCGGCTGGGGAGCGCAGTATTACGCAACGGTTCCCCTGGAAAACAAAAACGCCGATGGTTATCGCTGGGGCACCAAACACGAGGCCACTGCCTGGGCCAGTTATCTCTTCATGCCACAGCGCGTGGGCGTGTCGGCGCGGATTCGTGGAGAATCCCAGGACAGCATTCATGGCATGGATCCGAACATCATCGGCCCCGGCCTGGGCGCTAATCCCGATAACTATGGCGGTGACAAGGTGGAACTCTCCCTTGGCGTCAACTGGTCTTTCATGCCAGGTCAGAATATCAGCGTGGAACTGGCTAAGCCAGTCTACCAGGATCGTAACGGCGTCCAGCCGGATCACGACTTTTCCCTGTTCGCCTCCTGGCGAGTCGGTTTCTTCTGACCGTTTTCGGTCATCACCGATTTTCCACAGGCCCCTCATGGGGTCTTTTTATACCTCGCGCCCGTTGCGATACCATCGCCCCATGCCCATGGAAAAGCACCGCCTGCCTTCATCTCCAAGCCCCAGAGAACCTGGTGGCATCTTGCCGTGGTCCTCCCTCTTTTCTTCATCGGCCCCGCCACACCCGGCCAGCCTTCGCTTCGCTCTCCATGGCTGGCAGCGGTAGTACAAATTCTCGAAGGCGGTTTGATCAGCCTGCAAACCAGGTGGATCGTCTTTTCGACGACACAACCGCCGAGGCGATACGGGAGCTCATCGGCGATTCGCGCCCACGGGTTCTTCCCGTTATCTCTTCCGAATCGGACGGCAACAACTGGATTCCGCTTGACTTTGGTGAAGTGTTGGCTGATCGACTCGACTTGGATGTCGAGGTAGGCATTACTCAGCGCGAAAAGATTAGGTGATTATGTCCAAAGCTCAGCTGTCTTCAGTTGTTTCTCCGTGCATGGCGGCGTATGAACGCAGGCAAACAGTAATCGTGGCACCAGGGATGGCAGATCGAATCGGCGGTTGAAGCGGTACTGGGCTTCCGCAAGATAGCGTGCCGCATATTTGCGTACTTTGAACCCGTGGCAGGTTCCCCGAATGGAGTTCTTGAGGTTGCCCAGCAGCCCCCTGTGTCAGCATAGTTGTCCGCTCATTATTACTTAGTTCCCGTCTATAAATGCCAAGTCATTGAAATTCAATTGAAAAACCGAAAAAAGACGATGAGAAATCCGGTGCAGGATGGTACAATTATGATCTAAAGCATTGATACATAAGAAAACC
>NZ_JBHNMF010000536.1:0-2148 GCF_048562965.1 Thiolapillus sp.
TTAAGCTGTATGAGGATAAACATGGGAATTATGCCGCCTACAATATCGAAAAACCTCTTTGGGTCTTCGTAGGATCCAGTGTTACCAAGGCGACCGGCACCAAGGCAGAAAAAGCCACGGTTTCTGATGTAGGAATGATCATCTCGTTTCTTGCAAGCTTTCTCAAGGATCAGGCCGCCACAGCCACCGAAATCGAGCGGCTTTTAACCGGCAATGCACAACAGACCGGCCTGCTCGATGAAAACGGCGGCGATATTTTCGCGGGCAGCTTCGTCTATCTCCAACACCTGATCGCACGTAAAGGCTGGAATGCGCAGGATCTGCTACAGGATATCCTGGCCAAGCTGTTCCAAAATGCTGCGGGCGGGCAATTGTCCATTGCCCGTATCAAGGGCGATGAGAATGAGATCATGCTGCGGGTTGGCCAGGAAGAAACCCCTTTTGGTCTCATCAATGTGGGTGACGCGTCCGGCCTCGCGACCCATATCGCCGCACAGAATTTTGACAACGTCTCAGTCCTGGAGTCAGAGTTTTCTGAAACCCTTTTCGGGCAGATCAATCTCTCTTCCTCTCCGCTCAACCTTCTGATCGGCTCGAAGCGCTTCGTAGAAGGCTGGGACTGTTGGCGCGTCAGCACACTCGGTCTCATGCATGTCGGCAAAAACGAAGGCGCACAGATTATCCAGCTATTCGGACGCGGCGTTCGCCTGAAAGGCCATAACTGGACACTCCAGCGTAGCGGCTTTGCCACGCCTACCCACCAGCCTGAATACATCCAGTATGTCGAAACACTGAATGTTTTCGGCATTGAAGCGGACTTCATGGAACGCTTCCGTAAATTCCTCGAAGAGGAGGAATTGCCGCCGAATAACCAGAAGGATGTCTACACCATCCCCCTCAACATCACCTATGAATTCGGGCATCGTCTCAAGGTACTGCGCCCTCGACGAAAACGCGATGATGGCCGGGAGTACGACTTCAAACGCGACGGGGCGGTTCCGGTTTTTGGCCAGGTGCCTGACAAGCTGCGTCAAAAACTGATCGAAATTGATTGGTACCCGAGAATCCAGTCGTTGGAATCCAAACAGGGAAGTCGAGTCGGCGAGAAAGAGTCAAGCACCTTCTCAAACGACCATCTCGTTTATCTTGACTATGATGATCTGTTCTTCAGGCTGGAAAAATTCAGGCGCGAACGTACCTGGTACAACCTGAATATCGCCAAATCGGCGATACGCCCATTGCTTGAAGATGGAACCTGGTATCGCCTTGTTACCCCTTCCGGAAAGATGACGCTGGACAGTTTTTCCAATGTCCATCTCTGGCAGGAGATGGCGGCAGAGCTTTTGCAGAAGTACATCGAAGAGTTTTACAACTACTGCAAGGCCGCCTTCATCGAACCGCGCCTGGAGTTGCGTGAGCTGGAGCCAGATGACGGCAATCTTCCACAGGAAGATGAGTACCAACTCATTGTCTATGCCGACCAGCAGGCACTCATCAATGACATCAAAGCCCTGACACATGAAATCGCCGCACGCAAAAGCAGCATATTGCAGGCCGGCGACTTGAAGGGATGCCTCTTTGCCAATCACATCTATGAGCCTGTCTTGCATGCTGCCAAGGGCAGTAAGATTCAGATCGCTCCTGTATCACTTAACGAAAGCGAGTTTCAGTTTCTGGATGATCTCCGGCAATACATTGAGCGAGAGCGGAAAAATCTTGAAGATCAGGGCATTGAATTGTTTCTGCTCAGGAACGAAAGCCGCGGGCGCGGGATCGGCTTCTTCGAGGCCGGCAACTTCTATCCTGACTTCCTGCTCTGGCAGATCAGGGGCAGCAAGCAATACCTGTCTTTCATTGAACCACACGGTCTTCAGCATGAAGGTCCCGGCCACAAGAAAATCGAGTTTCACAAGGTGATCAAGGATATCCAAAACCGGTTGTCAGCAGACGGGGTCGTACTCAACAGCTTTATCGTGACACCGACACGCTTGGGCAAGCTGAATTGGGGAAAGACCATAGACGAGCTGGAGGATATGCACGTTCTGTTCATGGAAGACAGGCGTGACTTTTATGTGCAAAACATCATAGCCAAAATGGTCTATTGATGTATTTCCGAGCGATGTCGAGAAACATCCAAAACTGTTTAGT
>NZ_JBHNMF010000537.1:0-2148 GCF_048562965.1 Thiolapillus sp.
GGATAACCATGGCGTTATGCTTCCTCCAGGTTTTGCGTGAGCCAGTCGTTCAATATCTGGCGGGTTCGGAACAAAGGATAGCTCCTTTTTGGAATATAATCACATGGTACCCGACAATTAAGGTCGCACACTGCTGGAGGCACTCAGCCGCATCGTTATTGCATGGCAAGATGAGAAAAGCCGCTGTTTGTGAACCAGTGATAAGAATGGGTTATGTCATCAACCATGCCAGGTTCAGCGCTGTGGCAGTGTTGTGCAGGCGCTTGTCCCTGGTCCACAGGCGCATATTGCCATCGAGCGCCACGGCGGCCAGCAGATGCACATCGATGAACCCGATACCTTTACCCATCAGTGCCCGATGTTCGATGAAATACAGCGCCTCATCGTGGGTGGCAACACGACTCTGAGGCAGATTCCTAAACAGCCGGAGCAGGTTGTCCCGGTTCTGCAAATTGCCACAGGCCAATTCTCCGATGATGAATGGATGCATCACCACTTGATTACTGTTGAGCAACGCCACCAGCCTGTCGTCTCCCTTGCGCAGATGTTCGATCCAGATGGACGTATCGACCAGGATCATACAGGATCAGATTGGCGCCGTGGGATGGGTTTCAACTGAGGTTCGCTGCCGCCAAGATTCGCCAGCCTGCGGGCGCTTTCACGTTCGATAAGTGCACGTAAACCTTCCCGCACCAGGGCGACTTTTTCAGACAGCCCGGTCAGTTGTTGCGCTTCCTCCAGCAGCTTGTCATCAATGTTCAATGTCGTACGCATAATGCTTGCCCAATATAAGAGGCATCAAAATAGCCATCATTAGGTGCTAATAATGATGCGTCATTGATGCTGTTGTCAAACCACCAACCCATCCTTGATGAACTTCCGCCACTGCAGTTTGGCAGCCGCCAGCGATGATTGATATGACAGGCTATAAAAAAGCCCGCTGTTATGCGGGCTTGTGGACTTGCTGGGATGTTATGGAATTGATTTGGGGCGGTGGCTACCGAAAAACATTGCTATCTGATTGATAGATATCGTATTTATATTTTCGGTAATTCGAGGTTGTCCCAAAAGTTATCCCCGCTGGTTACAGTTCTGCAGCATCTTTGGTCTTACGCGTGTTGCTGGTGATTAACATCCTCGCCGGCCTGGATCAGGCTCTCCAGCGGGATGTGCAGACCCTTCCAGAGCTTGCGGATCATTTCCAGCGTAAGGGGGCGTTTGTGGTTCAGCACCTCGGAGACGCGGCCACTGTGTCCGATATAGGGTTCCAGGTCCTTGCGCCGCAATCCAGCCTGTTCCATGCGGAACAGGATCGCTTCAACTGGATCAGGCGGGGCAATGGGATGATGCCTGGCCTCATAAGCCTCGATCAACGTGATAAGGACGTCCAGCTTATCGCCATCGGGAGTATCGGGTTCGGCTCCCCATAAAGCTTCTACTTCTGCCAGGGCGGCATCATAGTCCTGATGGGGCGAATTTCCACTGCTTACTTACCTTTTAAGTCGAGCTTGTCATATTTGGCATGAGTGCCGACAAACTTCACGAACATGGCCTGTCGCACATAGTCCACATCAACCACCAGCCGGTATTTGTTTCCTGCAATATTGAACACAACCAGCGAGTCGTCAATGATACTGGCATTGCCGATCTGCGCATGCTGTTCCTCTGGCAAGGCGATGAATGTCTCGAAGATGGTTTCGGTCAGTTCCCCAAAACCCACGTCCAGATCCACATCCCTGGCCTCGAAGTACCGGGCCAGCAGCTCATTCGATACCTGGCTAAAGGACTGGCGATTTTGGTATTGGTTTGCCATGTTTTCATTCCCTGTTTGGACGAATCCGGTTAGCATATACGCAGAACATTTGAAAGCCAGCTCAAAACTGCAGTTACGCGATGGCAGAGACTAAATCGATGGCCCTGATCGTTTGTATCCAACCTGTCTTGAAGGAGGGGTTCCGGGTGGCTGCCTAGAAGTAACGGCGCAGTCTGGTCAACATGATCGAGGTGATAATCCGCGATTACTGCAGCCGCTGCCAGGCATGGAGAGCGAAGCGAAGGCTGGTAGACCCCAGTAGCCGCGAGGCCGCACTGTTTTCCCGGCGTGCCTTGCGCCAGAGGGAAAACAAAGTAGGCCTCCGAACGCGGCGT
>NZ_JBHNMF010000538.1:0-2146 GCF_048562965.1 Thiolapillus sp.
AGTCCCTTGGTGATTATTCCTTCCGCAACAGAAAGAACAAAATCTGCAAACGTCTCAATTGTTCTTGCGGCATGAGTGTTGTTTGCCGACTCCAGGGCGTTGAGTAAATGTTTGCGCTTAGGTCCATCAACATATATTGCGGTCAGACCTACCTGATCAATCCAGGCATCATATCGTGCCCTTAGTGTGTCAGTTTCGATTTTAGTAATTTTTTCGACGCTCTTATCGTTACGCTGAAGCTCTTCGTGTGATGCGGCGAAGAGTACGGCACGTATGCTTTCCGGTAAGCGACAATGACGCCAGTGCGTAATAGATTGATCGTTTCTCGCTTCAGGGGGAAGAGTGCCTGCAGGGTCAAATAAATTAGGAATTCTTACCGCAACATCGGACGAGGCATTAGAGTCAGCCAATACAGCTTCTGCAATCGAGCGCACAAGTGATGCTTCAAGACCAAGCATGCAAAAGCGCATGGAGCCTTCCGGTTCCTGATCCAGATTGCCCTTTATAAAATCGAGCGCGACTGCCGCGATGAGTTCGTTTCTTGTCATTTATTGCTCCTGAACGGGTTCTCAACGTAGGCACAATCATCAGATAGACGACGAAGTAATCCTAATGTCCTTAAACGCTGTTCTAAACGCTGCGTGTTTTGCATGAAGGCATTTTGGTCAGTTGGCAGCGTTCCAAATGCTCTCTCTGCTTCTTTGGCACCGATTACCAATCGGAATCGGTCATAGAGTTTTTCGAGAAAGCGGTGGTATTCCTCCCTACCTTCATCCACAACACACATGACCAAGGCTTTGAGTAGAGAATCATCTGGCGAGTACCATGTTCCCGTGCCACGCCGTGATACTGCCAATCCAATTTGCCTTGCCCATTCCATATGTACTTTGGCCACATGCTGCTGGTGACGCTTCTCGGCATAGGTTCTTAAGGCATCAAAGATCGTATCAGGATCACCGGAGGGCGGACCATCGTCTGGCTGCCACTCATAGCGTTCGGTAAGATACTCCCGTACCGCTTCTGCGGGCGCTCTTGCTTGTAGTGCTTCTCTCCAGCGTTTATCGTTTTTCGCAGATTCTATATATGCGCGAACGGCCCGTGTCGATAGCATACGGTTCGCTCCGAAATTCTCTTTTGAGAGTTCAAAGAGTGTTGTTCGGCGAGGTGAGGCGATTTCCAAAACAAACTTGGGTTCAGTGGCGTCGCCAACTTCTTCATTCGCTCGTTTGAGCATATATAAAAGCATGTGTAACGAAGAGAGGCGCATCAAAGGATCGAGCAATGCTTCGCCGGATAAATCCAGATTAAGCAGGCGAGTCCATGTTGCGGCAAGATATTCGTATTCGGGACGCTCGGCAAAAGGTAGATATCCAATAGTGCTCGACACCAAATTTGAGTCGACCCTATACCCATCGGGTAACAGCGCTCGAACGACGCGATTCCAGGTTTCATCTTGGCGCAGCAATTTCTCGGAAATCAATTCGGCGAGTTCTTTTCCCGTACTGCTTCGGTTTAACATCAGATAAAGCAGTTCACCGCTTCTTGCAAAGAAGCGTCTGTCGGGGCTTCCGTTTACATTAGCCGGTAAATCTGCATACAGGCAGTTTGGGCCGTACGGAAATAGAAAGCGAGATGTCCATCGGCGTTGGCGGTGTGGCTCAATCGCTGTAGTTTGAAAGAATTCTACGACGTGAGAAAGCCTGGCAAATGAACCAAAACGGTCTTGTAGATATCCGAAATCATCGTCTGTAGAAAAAGTTTTTAACCACGCCCGCCATCTCTCCGAATCGGACTGATGATTTTCCTCAACATATCGAATGTGGGGGTTGTTAAAGACTAATTGCCGAAGAGGAACAAGGCGCGGAATATAATATGTGAACTTCTCGTGCGCACCGCCGTTTCGGCTTTCTTTCAGTGCTTTTCCTTCAGCATCTCTCGACTGAAAGATTGCTAGAAACTCCAGGAACACAAGCCACGGTGTCTGGTCGTTGTAAAGACGGTGCCCCCAGATGGCTTCATCAACCCAAACATTAACATCGCTTCTGTATTTAGCAAGAGCTTCCAGACGTGTACTCATGATCCCACTCTGATCCGTATATTGTCGGGATGGGCTCGGCCATGCTCATCCACGGTAAGTGCTTGCAAG
>NZ_JBHNMF010000539.1:0-2142 GCF_048562965.1 Thiolapillus sp.
AGAATATACAGGATGACGGCGGCAATCATGATGAGGGTGTTTTCCATGGGGTGAAATGATGGCATATCACGTCACATACCGAAAGTCCCGCATACCCGATATAATCAGCGGTATCACTGAAAACACCGGGCTGAAATACCATGTTTGACAATCTTTCCGACCGCCTCGGCAAAGTCGTCCAGAATCTGCGCGGGCAGGGACGCATCACCGAAGACAATATCAAGGACACCATGCGGGAAGTGCGTATGGCGCTGCTGGAGGCGGATGTCGCCCTGCCGGTGGTCAAGGAATTTGTCGACGACGTGCGGCAGAAGGCCCTGGGCGAGGAGGTGCTGAAGAGCCTCACGCCGGGACAGGCGCTGGTCAAGATCGTCAATGACGAGCTCACTCATGTCATGGGCGAGGCCAACGAGGCGCTGGATCTTCGTGCCCAGCCGCCGGCAGTCATTCTCATGGCAGGCCTGCAGGGCTCGGGAAAGACCACCAGCACCGCCAAGCTGGCACGTTTTCTCAAGGAACGGGAAAACAAGAAGGTCATGGTGGTCAGTACCGATGTGTACCGTCCTGCGGCCATCGATCAGCTGCAGACACTGGCCGGTGAGGTTGGGGCGGAATTCTTTCCCAGCGATCCCAAGCAGAAGCCGGTGTCCATTGCCAAGGCGGCGCTGAAAGCGGCGAAGAAAACCTTTGCCGATGTGCTTATCGTCGATACTGCGGGCCGTTTGCATATCGACGAGGACATGATGTCCGAGATCAAGGATATCCACAAGGCGGTTGGCCCGGTGGAAACCCTGTTCGTGGTGGATTCCATGACCGGTCAGGATGCCGCCAATACGGCCAGGGCATTCAACGAGGCCCTGCCGCTTACGGGGGTGATCCTGACCAAGGCCGACGGTGATGCCAGAGGCGGTGCGGCGCTTTCCATCCGCAAGATCACTGGCAAGCCTATCAAGTTTCTGGGTGTCGGAGAGAAGACCACCGGCCTGGAGGCCTTCCATCCCGAGCGCGTTGCCTCTCGCATCCTCGGCATGGGTGATGTTGTCTCGCTCGTGGAGGAGATCGGCCAGAAAGTCGACCAGGAAAAAGCCGCCAAACTGGCGAAGAAGATTCACAAGGGGCAGGGCTTCACCCTCACCGATTTCAAGGAACAGATGGAGCAGATGGCCAACATGGGCGGCGTCATGGGCATGATGGACAAGCTCCCCAGCATGGGTCAGGTGCCCGATGCTGTCAAGGCCCAGGCCGGTGACAAGGAGATCAAGAAGCTCATCGCCATCATCAACTCCATGACCCCCAAGGAGCGCGAATTCCCGAATATCATCAAAGGCGCCCGCAAACGCCGTATCGCCAGGGGATCGGGCACCCAGGTGCAGGATATCAACCGCATGATGAAGCAGTTTCTGCAGATGCAGAAAATGATGAAAAAAATGAAAGGCGGTGGCATGGCGAAGATGATGCGCGGAATGAAAGGCAAGCTTCCCGGTGGCGGAATGCCGGGAGGCGGTATGCCGCCGGGCGGGGGCGGTTTTCCTTTCTGAGAATGGCGTATTTCCGCTGGGAAGGCACCTGTCCCAGGTCAAATCCCGGCAAATTCCGTAAACCGTACTATGCTTTACAGACATCCCCTGTATATCCCGAGAGGTGGAGGAGGCATGTCCAGTGAAGACAGTAAGAGAGATACTTGACCAGAAAGGACGCGATGTTCACACCATCGATGCGTCAGAAACGGTGCTGCAGGCAATCAGGATGCTGGCAGACAAAGGCATAGGCGCGCTGGTCGTGCAGAATGACGGCAAGACCGTCGGGCTGTTTTCAGAGCGTGACTATACCTGTAAGGTGGTGCTTACGGGAAAACGCTCGGAAAGCACGCCGGTAGGAGACATCATGAGCCAGAAACTGCTGGTGGTTCATCCGGATACGTCCATCCAGGACTGTATGGTGCTGATGACCGAAAGGCGGGGCCGCCATTTGCCTGTCGTGGAAAACGACCGGCTGGTGGGGCTGGTGTCCATTGGTGATATCGTCAAGGACATCATCCGCTGCCAGCCATGGAGAGCGAAGCGAAGGCTGGTAGACCCCAGTAGCCGCGAGGCCGCACTGCTTACCCGTCGTGCGCATAGCGCCAGAGGGGAAGCAAAGTAG
>NZ_JBHNMF010000540.1:0-2139 GCF_048562965.1 Thiolapillus sp.
GCAGTGGTCGTGTCCGCATTGTGGGCACCGAAAACCGTCACGCCAGCGTACCTTCTCCAGCGCCGATTCACACTGGGCTTCAGTACCATACTGAGACAGGAAATCAGGCAACGACAGGCCTCGCTGAAACTGAATCGGATTGATCGACATGGCAGAACTCCGGTGGTTGTGGATGGAGTTCATTCTGCCTACACCACTGGCTCACCAGATGAGCCTGCTGAGCTTTGGATATAATCACCAAGAAGAATGTGGTTATGAGGCTTGATATTCCGTCGGGCATGGCTCAACATTGGCATAAATTCCAGAATTCGGAACTACTGATATGATTTTTCTGCGGCTGAACATCGACAACATTTACATGTTTAAAGAAGCGGCTATTGATTTCACCTATCCCCGTCGTTTAGCGAGTAGCCTGATAGAAGGCGAATACATGGCGGAATTTCCCCAGGTGCGCTTCAAACGCGTGTGTATCATCATGGGGCCAAATGCGTCTGGGAAAACATCGCTGGGGCGCATTATGTGTTCTATCAACAACTACTTACAGGGAAAACCCATTGCTCAGGTTTGTGAAAACATCTTTGATAAATCAAAGCCTGCGACGATAGAATTGCTGTATGTGTTACCGGAGCTTAAAGAACTGCGGCGCTTGCGGATAGAGGTGGACGCCAAGGGCGTGAAACGGGAAACGCTGTGGGGTATGGCATTACACAAGAGTGATAGTCTGGAAAAAATGGTGATGGCGCTTGATAAAAGCGAGCCTGTGTTTCATTGGGATCGTGAAGAGCAGCCCGCTATTGGTGATACAGATAATGTGAAGCTGTTCAGCCCTGCGGCTGCCAAGGGCGTGGTGTTGGATCATGCAAGCGGGTGGCACTACATCTTTAGTGAAATGGATGTGTCCTCTGGTGACCTGGTTCATGACCAGCAGGATTTGGTTTTGCTTGAGAAGGTGTTATGTGCGTTTGATGGCTCTATTGATTCTGTTTCTCCGTCTCAAGACAAAGACAATGCCTATGTGATTGCATTTAACAATGACGACCGTGTAATTGTTGAAGACGGTCAGTTGCGTTCGTCAGACCGACAGCGCTTGTCCCGGGGAACGCTGGAATCCATCGAGGTAGCTAAGCTGCTTGCAACGATCATTCGGCAAGGAGATATTCCTAATGTGAGTAGCACCTTCTTTCTGGATGAGAAAATGGCTTATTCCCATACCGAAATGGAGGCGGCTATTCTGAATGTCATGATTGAGAAGATGGGGCGTTATTCTCAACTGTTCTACACTACGCACAATCACGATATTCTGTCGATGGCGTTACCTAGCCACAGTTATCTGTTTATGTACAAAGATGATTTTGTCAGGTTTGCCCAACCCGAGAAAATGAAATATAGCAAGAATGATCGCAAGCTTCTGGGTTATGTGCGTAACGATATATTTGGAACGGTGCCTGATACCAGTTTGATCGATGCATTGTTGGACTGAGCATGAAAAGGCGTATTTATTTGTGTGAAGGTGAAACAGAACAGCGTCTTGTCAAGGCGCTAATAGAAGGCGAACTGATTGCTCCTGGGCAGCAGCGAGTGTTCAATACGGCGCAAAACGATGTAAAAAAAATGCTACGCAGATGGGGGTGGGGGCCGGTAAAGTTTGTTTTGGTGGTGGACGCTGACACCGGGCCATACGATATGAGCAGTAGGCTTGCTGAAAACCTGAAAACCCTGGAGAAAAGTCATAAACCCAAGTTGGTTTTGCAGTGTGATAATCTTGAAGACGAGCTTGGGCGCTGCTGCAGCATCACAGGGGATAGCCTATACTGGGCGTTTAATGCTTCCTCTGCGAGTGAGTTCAAGAAAAAGTTTATCAAGGTTCGTCAAGAACAGTTGCTTGAAAAACTGAATCGCTGCGGGTTTGACTTCGACCGTCTGTGGCAAAGGTGCTGTGAAGGCAATATGTTGAACAGTGGGCTAAGAGACTATCTGTGGAAGAAAAATAGTTGATCGTTAGAAGCTAATTTGGTAATTACTCGCCCCCGAACGTAAATGTGGATGCCGAGACCATTAAAGATATTGCGGGCTACACTCCGATCGTGGGTAACGCAATTTCTGCATACGATACTATCATTGCAGGGATCGATGGAGATT
>NZ_JBHNMF010000541.1:0-2121 GCF_048562965.1 Thiolapillus sp.
CGATCCGCTTGATTTCCCGCGCTTCATCCGGTGTCAGGCGATTGAGCACCTGAACGTGGGTATCCAGACTGTCTCTTGCTTCGTCGGAGATAACAGGCAATGCAATCACATTGATCTCCTAGTGTGCCCGGCATGGGCCAAAACTTGTTACCTGAAAGGAGGTAACCACAAAGAGTGACGAGAAGTGCAGTGAAACGCAAGGTGGAAGCCGTGAGGCCAAGCTGAAAGAAGCGTGTAGCAAAGGCACGACCGTAGGAACACGAACAGGCAGAGAGGCCGCTTGCGGGCGATGAGCGTGCTAGGGAACGCGAAATCCAACAGTCACCGAAAGACGCAAGAGGTAGAGCCTGGCGGCACGGGCCGAAAGTTTTGGCGCCTTACCCGGGGAGAGCTGAACCATGAGCATGGATCAGCAGTCAGCAGAGGCCATAGTAGTGAAGAAGCCTGGTAATGCGGGTGGAGCGAAGGGCCGAAGGAAACTTAATACAACCTGAGATTTCTGGGAAGAAGCGCGTAGGAATCTGAAACACCAGGGAATGACAACTGCGGCCTTTACCCTGAGTGGCGCAGGCGAGGATGACGGTGGATCCGTCCAGAACCAAGTGCGTGGATTTCGAGTGACGTTCCAGGCAAGAAGAGGAGCAGTCGTATTGACAGAAGAAACGATGGCCACGGTGTTGAGCCGTGAAAACCTGAAGAAAGCATACCGAGCAGTACGGAGTAACCGGGGAGCGGCTGGGTTGGATGGGAGAACCATTCGCCAGACGGCAGCTCACTTACGCCGACACTGGAAGGTGGTCGCCGAGAAATTGGAGGAAGGGAGGTATCGCCCGAACGCGATTCGTGGGATACGGATACCCAAAGCCAATGGAGGAGAGCGCCTACTGGGTATTCCGACGGTGCAGGATCGAATCATCCAGCAGGCCATAGCCCAGGTACTGAGCCAGAAGTTTGAACCGGAGTTCAGTAACCACAGTTATGGTTTTCGCCCAAACCGTAGTGCTCACGATGCCATTAGGGCCGTGCAAGCGTACCTGCGAGAAGGGAAGAGCTGGGTAGTTGACCTGGATATCAGTGCTTTCTTCGATCACGTCAACCATGACATCCTGATGCACCAGGTGGGACGCAAAGAGCGGGACCGACAGCTACTGAAGTTGATAGGGAGTTACCTGCGAGCGCCCCTGGAAGAGGGTGGACAGCGACATAAAAGGCCGAAGGGGACGCCTCAAGGCGGCCCACTGAGTCCGTTACTGGCCAATATCTACCTGGATGCTCTGGATAAAGAACTGGAGAGGCGGGGGTTGAGCTTCTGCCGATATGCCGATGATGTGGTGATCTACGTCAAAAGCGAGCGCAGTGCCCAGCGAGTGATGGACAACATCAGTTGCTGGATAGAGAAGCACCTGCGACTCCAGGTCAACGCAAGTAAGAGCGGCACAGGACGACCATGGGAGCGGCCTTACCTGGGATTTATTCTACAGGAAGAGGACGGGCGTATAGCCATAGCTGAAAAGAGTATTCAGCGATTTCGAGCCGAAGTCCGCGCCAAGTGGGATGCAAAGCAAAGCTTGACCAGCCGAGAGTTGGTTAAGCAATGGCGGAAGTACCTGCGGGGCTGGTGCCAATATTTTGGTCTGGCCCAGGCGAGAAGGAATATTCTATGGCTGGAAGGCTGGATCAGACGGCACATGCGCAAGTGCTTCTGGCTACGCTGGCACAACCGCGATGGGCGGCGTAACGCGCTCAAGCGATTGGGCGCCGCAGGTTGGCACCTAAAAGTAGCCAGCAGTAGTCGAGGTGCTTGGCGGATAGCCCGAAGCTCAGTGCTACATAGGGCATTGAATAACCGAGTACTGGAGCGATATGGTTTATGGGTGCCATCCCAATTCTGGATCACCTGAAAAAAAAAGGGGGGTTGTTTTCAACCGCCGGATGCGGAAAACCGCATGTCCGGTGGTGTGGGAGGGGTGACGGGCATTATTCCGTCACCTCGACCCGATCAACCAACCGAACAATTCAGCAGGTAAGGGTGGGCTTGGAACAACCTTCCCTTGGGGGTGGTAGTAGCTGAATTGCCGCCACAGCGATTGCATCACCGTATCCAGTTCATCTTCCGGTGCA
>NZ_JBHNMF010000542.1:0-2111 GCF_048562965.1 Thiolapillus sp.
AGTTGTTGCGTAGTGCTTGGTGACCAGGACGGCTGGGGCACCAATAGGTTGTCAAAGGCCGAGTCGATTTTGGGGACTGGGATGTCCCAAAATCTATCACGAGGCCGAAGACACGCTTGTTCATCGTCCCCCGCGTCCTGGAACTCACCTACACCAGCCACGATCTCAAACCCTTCGCCCAGGACCTCGGCTATCAAGGCGAGCCATTCCCCTTCGATCCCGAGCGCCGCCACCAGCTCAAATGCGAACTCAATGCCTACTACGCCAAACTCTACGGACTCACCCGCGATGAACTGCGCTACATCCTCGATCCTGCGGATGTCATGGGCGAAGACTATCCTTCCGAAACCTTCCGGGTGCTCAGGAAAAAGGAGCTGAACACCTTTGGTGAGTATCGTACCCAAAGGTTGGTGCTGGAGGCATTTGATAGAATAACCACAACTCAGAACACCCAATAGGGATATCACCATGTTTACTGAATTTCAATTACAAAACTTCAAGCCCTGGAAAGACACAAAAAAGCAAAGACTGGCGCCTCTGACCGTTTTTTTCGGCTCCAATAGTGCGGGCAAGAGCAGTTTGTCACAATTTCTGTTGTTATTGAAACAAACCGTGGATTCGCCTGATCGACAGCGGGTGTTGCATATGGGAGATCGCAACAGCGTAACGGATCTGGGCACTTCCCATGACATGATCTATGGTCATGATGAATCCAGAACCTTGGAATTCCTGCTTTCCTGGGGATTGGAGAAACCGCTGAATATTCATGATCCGGTTTCCGATAAAAATTATCAGGGAAATGCCATTGAGTTTTCATCGGGAATAAACTCACATGAAGGACGTCTGGGCGTAGAAACCATGAAGTACAGCCTGCACAAGGACGATGAACAAATACTTTCTGCTGCAATGACGATCGATGAAAACAGGAAGAAATATCGCCTGGTTACGGAAAATTATCAACAGGTAAGAAACAAGTGGCGGGGTTGGCCACTGCCGCAGCCAGCAAAGTTTTACGGATTTCCGGATGAGGCAGTAGCTTATTATCAGAATACGGGCTTTTTGGCTGATCTGACCTTGTCTCTGGAACAGCTGTTTTCCCGGCTCTACTATGTTGGGCCGCTCAGGGGATACCCGGAGCGCAGTTATATTTGGTCTGGTGAGCAGGTTGAACATGTGGGATGGAGAGGAGAACGGGCTGTAGAAGCTATTTTAGCGGCACGAGACCGCAAAATAAGCCGTGGTTACAAAATGGCAAAACAACCTTTTGAAAAAGTAGTGGCTCGTTGGCTTAAACAAATGGGATTGATCCATGCATTCGAGGTGCGGCAAATTGGCGAATACAGGAAGGAATACGAGGTTCTCATCCACACACGCAGCAGAAGCAGTCAGGTCAATCTTACCGATGTCGGATTCGGTATTTCACAGGTTCTGCCCATTATCGTGCAGAGTTTTTATGCACCGAAAGGATCAACCATCATCTTTGAACAGCCCGAAATACATTTACACCCACGTGTCCAGGCAGATCTGGCCGATCTCTTTATCGAGGGTATTCATGCCAGGGAGGAGGGGGAAAACAGAAGGAATCAATTCATAGTGGAAAGTCACTCGGAACACTTCCTGCGACGGTTGCAGCGGAGAATTGCCGAGGAGTCTGTTACGCCAGAGGAGGTGGCAATATATTTCTGTGAACCTGGTAACGGAGGGTCATCTATGATGCCTCTGGAAGTCGATGCCTATGGAAATATTTCAAATTGGCCTGAACATTTTTTCGGTGATGAAACTGAAGATCTGGTGGCAATGACCCAGGCAGCAATGCGTCGTCGGTCGGGGAAATAATATGAGCAGGGCATGCTTGGTAGATACAAATGTGGCAATCACCGCCAATGCAAAAAATCATATGTCGCCAGAATGCGCACTAGCCTGTCAGATTGCATTGGATCAGCTTATGAAAACGGATCGACTGGTGATCGATGCGGAATGGGGCATCATTGGTGGTAACTACTCACCCCTAAGATGAGTACAAGCCTGCCTCGATGGATCTACAATCGCTTTTTCATGTCTGTAGAGGCTTGACATCATAGTACGCCGAGTCTATGCTATTGACCCAACAC
>NZ_JBHNMF010000543.1:0-2109 GCF_048562965.1 Thiolapillus sp.
CCTATTGCCGCATCTCCAGTTACCTGCAGACCATGGCAAATCAGGGATACAATCCGCTGGTCGCCATTCAAATGGCCTTTTCGGGACAGCTCTATGCTGATAGGGGTGAGTAGTTACGTTCGAAGTACAGATCAGCCGCATCGGCGCCGCGGGCCACGAGTTCACTCATAACCTTGCGCATGACCGCTTCATCCACATTGAACCAGCTCAGGAAGGGTTTGTCCGGCACATGGGTGGAAAGCCCTTCCCCCGCAGCGTTCAGGATACCGGGCATGCTCAGCATGACACCCGAGGCTGCCGTGGCAGCCAGAAAATCTCTACGTTTCATGGTCGTTTTTCCTCAATTCGGATTCTTTTTTTCTGAACAGGCGAACCAGCAACAGCATCAGCAGGGAACCGGCCACAGCACCTGCCGCAGCCATTTGCCAAAGATGGTTCTGGGCAGCCGCCAGCACCGGGTTGTCCAGCAGGTTCACACCGGCATGAAAGGCGCGAATCTTCCAGCCATCCTTTTGCCTGACCAAAGTGGCGGTCCACAACGCGGGAATCTTTACTTCCTCACCATTTTTCAGTACATAGATATCATCGGAATGACCGTACGCCACGGCAACATCGTCATCCAGGAAACGCGACGGCGCATCCGCTTCCGGTGTCACAGTGATGCTTTTCAGGGGAGCGCTCTCTCCCACAAAATGCTTCTCGAAAAAATCATTCAGCTGCGCTGCCTCGATCATGCGTTCCTGATTCACCATGGTAACGACAAATTCTGTAGCCAACAGTGAGCGCAGCCTGACAGCATCCTGCTGATTGATCGCCTCGCTGGCGTCATCCAGCAGCTGTCGCAGCTGCTGATGATCTTTCTCTCTGTCGGCGGGTTCAGCAGCCATCAGGGACGCCGACAAAAGTATCGGCAGCAGTATCGCAAATAGTCTGTTCATGTCTCCATTCCTCGGCAAAACGCCTGCAAAGCCTGACGTTTCAGATTGCTTTCAACCAGTTCTGTCAGGCAAACCAGTTCATCTCCCTGTCCATGTCCCGGATTCTTTTCCAGAAAAAAGGCGACTTCAGGTTTACCCTGCTTATTGTCATCCAGCGCGGCCCACTCGGGTTTGAGATATCCCCGGCTTCCGGGAAAATGGATCACGCCTGTTGTCGCATCATAGCACTGTCCAAAGCGTTCCTGTGCCAGGCAGTCCATGATGCGCCGGACCGGTTCCGGGGTCTGGCAGTTGACCGCCGGAAAATAACGCCGGGAAAAAACCTTCAGATAGCGATAAGTGCGATGACCTTTCACAATCAGCAGCCAGTACAGAGGCAGCTGCGGCTCTTGCGCTTTGAGATGTCCCGCAAATCTGCACCAGGCGCGTGGCAATGTCTGCTCTCCCCAGAACTGATGCTGAATGACTGTGTCTCCGGAAAACAGGCAACGCAGACGCTGGTTGGAGATAACATGCTCACTGATGGCCAGCGTCGTAAACCCGCGCACAGCCTGCCGCTCATCCTGCAACAGGATGCAGTAGTCCTTCTGCGACAGATCCTGCATGAACCGGGAATGACTGCCACCGGCATAGTATCTGCTGTAAAGGCGGTACATGCTTTCAGCATGCGCTGCACTCAAGTCGGAGATACCCAGGACACGCGCAGCGAGTCGGGTCTTCCCGCTCACAGCTTCAGCTCCACCTGCCACTGATCACCGGCCTCAGGAAACGTACCGCCCTGCCGCAATGCCTTGCGCCACGCCATAATGGGGCGATACAACACATCCTGATCCAGCGCTTTGAAATCCGCTTTTCCCTGATGCCGGATGTTCTCCTGCTGAAGTGCCAGCATGCGCACGTCCTGCTGGATGATCAGCCGGGAGAGGGGATGAAAAAACAGGCGCACCAGCGGTCCCAGCCAACCGCGCCTGAAACTGATGACAGTGAATACACGGGTTTGAAATTCATCCTGTGGCGTACAGGAGGAGGTGATGCTGTAGGCACGCCCGTCATCGAATTCATAATCCACACGGCTGGTAGCGGGTGCTATATAACGGTCGGTGTGCTTCATGCCTACAGCTTTTCTAGCCCGGAAATTTCACCGCCCCACTGGAAATAGGCCTCTTTTTGT
>NZ_JBHNMF010000544.1:0-2107 GCF_048562965.1 Thiolapillus sp.
TTGTGGCCAAGTTATCCACAGCAAGTGTGAATACCGCCCATATAAAGAGAACAGTTTTTGACGTTTACAGATTGTGATGTCTGGCAGCACCCTCGAATAAAATGGATGCAAATCTGAATAAATGTGCCTGAAGGGTCGTTTTCTTGAGGCGCGATGCCTCTTCGCATCCACAGGAGGGCAGGTCGTTGGGAGTAAATTGATGGACAATCAAAGTCGGTATACAAGAAGAACGCTCAAGCTGCTGGTTATTGGTTTCCTGTTGCAATGGGCGCTGGTGGGGACATCAGGTGCGTATGTACTGAACAGGACTTATTACAGCGTCACCAACGCGAATGCCTGTAGTCTGGATTGGGCGTATTCGATAAAGGTTGTATCAGGATCTTCCCTGTCCTGGGGATACATATCATCATCTACCAGAACGACTGGAGCCTGTTGGAGTTATTCCCAGGGCCTTGTAGGACCAGCCCCCTCATCAGTGTCGTTCCACGTCCAATCATGCGGCAATAGCAACCAGACCAATTGCGGTGATGCCAACGGGTATATGGACTGGTATGTTACGGTTTATATCAACCAAAACCATACACCATCAATAACTGTTACCCCTGCAACACAAACAGTCAACGAGGGCGTGACAGCAACCACTCAAATAAGTACGAGTGATGCAGATAATGACCGTGTTTCCTTGACATATACTCATCATCATTTCGCCACAATATCCTATCCAACTTCAGGTGGCGGTCAATATAAAGTCAGAGGCCGGGTAAACCGAGGTACATATAGTGACATCTTCAATGTTCGTGCATGCGACAGTCAATCATGTTCGTCGACGTCAACTGGCCGTATACAGATCAATAACGTGAATCAGCCGCCTAGCGCGCAAAACATCACGATTACCACCACCGAAGATACCTGGTCTCCGCTGGGAGACACGCATGCAACGGATCCCGATGGAGATCCCATTACTGTACAGGTGACGTCAAAGCCATCCGGTTGGCAGACGCAGATTAGCGGCACCAAAATCAAGTTCCTCCCGGCCACTAATTATTCTGGAACTGAAACCCTGAAATACAAGGTTTGCGATAACCATAATGCCTGCTCGGGAAATTATAGCCTGACGGCAACGGTAATTGCGGATAATGACCCGCCTACCGCCCAAAATATCACCAATACCAGTGATGAAGACACCTGGTCATCCTACGTGGATACTCATGCTGCTGACGCCGATGGCGATCCGATTACTATTCAGATTGTATCGAGTCCTACGGCAAGCTGGAGCACACAGACAAACGGTACGTCAATACGGTACCTGCCGCCGCCTGACTACAATGGTACGGCAGCCCTGACATTCAAGGCTTGCGATAATCACAATGCGTGCTCTGCTGAATATCAGTTCGACGTAACTGTAAATCCCGTCAATGACCCACCGAAAAACAGAAGTGGGTATTCTACCTATGCGGACGCCGGAATATGGTCGAATTGGCTTCATATTACCCCCGATGACCCGGATGGCAGTGCGCCTTACAGTCTTGTTCTCCATCAAGGGCCGTCTCATGGACAGGTGGAACTCGACTCCTTGCCTGCATCTAATCCATCGATCCCATCCCCTTATGTTCGCGTCAGATATAAAGGTGACGCTGCAAGCAGTGGCGGGGATTCATTTTTCCTCAAAATATGTGATGCAGCGGGCGCCTGCTCACCGGCATTCATGGTGTATATGGATGTCAACGGTGTTCCCTCTGGACAGGATGTTAGTATTACGGTGCCGGAAAACCAATGGTCATCAAACACTGGGGTCGGAGCAAATGACCCAGATGGCGATGACATGTATATTCAATTCGTAGCGTCTCCATCTCATGGTTCGGTTTCTGCGACCGCGACATCGAGATGGAATGCAGCGCAGGTACCAACAATAAAATATAAAGGTAACCCCAATTATTTCGGCGGAGATACGTTTACCTACAAAGTGTGTGACCAAGGGGGTCTTTGCAGTGTGGAATATACGGCGACCGTTACGGTTACGGAGGTCAACGATCCGCCTGCAGCACAAGACCTTAATGTTGTGGTAACAGAGGACTCGACTGGTGATGAATGGGATATTGGTGCCAGT
>NZ_JBHNMF010000545.1:0-2106 GCF_048562965.1 Thiolapillus sp.
GTAGTATTACACAGCTACAGCTTACTACAACGCTACATTTCATACAGGAGATGCAACCATGGCCGTTTCAAGAGAGCAGATTTTAGAAGCAGCGGACCAAATCGCCGCCGAGGGCCAACGGCCTACCCTGGATGCCGTGCGTAAGATCACCGGCGGCAGCTATTCGACCATTTCCCCAGTGCTTAACGAATGGAAAGCCCAGCAGAAAACCAATACAACCCCAATCCAGGAGCCAGCCCCGGATACCATTAACGACCGCTTGGCCGCCGTAGGCGGCCGAAGTGTGGGCTGCAGCTATGGAGCTGTCAAACAGCAGCCTATGACTAATAAGTTCTCACTATTTAACTTGTGCAGCATGGCCGTGGCCGCGTCGGTATTCCTGGGCAGCAGTATGGCCATGTCCAGTGCTACGGCGGCAGATGACGGCATAAAGGAACTGAAGAAGGTTCTGGAAGGACAGATTGCCCTCATGAAGCCGGAGCTGCAGAAGAAGGTTAAGGGTCTGTCCATGGACACCAAGATGTCCCTGATGACCATCCTGGCCATGCACAGCCGTTACAGTGAACGGGTCACCATGCGTCAGGTCATGACCGAAGTGCTGGCGGACTTCCAGAGCGTCATGGCTGGCATCATGACTGACAACCCGGAGATGACGGTGGACAGTGCGCGCCGCCTGGCCAATCACCGCATTCCTGTCGGCGGCCTGCTGCCTTACCTGGGCATGGAGAACATCAGTGACGAGCGTCTGGCCACACTGGTTGGCTTCAACGACAGCGTAGAAGGGAATTCCCTCAAGCTGGCGGAGGCTGCCGAGAAGGGGGACATGGGTACGGCGGCAGAAATGGTTGGAAAGATCAGCGTGGGTTGCGTGGCCTGTCATTCCGTATTTCGTGGTCAGCCGGGAGTGTCTGATCTGCTGCGCTGATCTCGTCGATAAAATGGGTGCTGGCCAACAAGTGACAGACAACAATGGCCATTTCCAGGCACCCGTCACCTGGGAGGATACTGTATGAAAAGCGGAAAACTGTTGCTGGCGTCCAGCCTCATGCTGGCGCTTGCCGCCCCTGTAGCGGTACAGGCGGCGGAAGAAGAAGACAAGGAAAAGACTGCCTTCGAAAAGCGCCGGGCCTTGGCGGAACGGATCAAAAAGCTGCGGGAGTTGCGCAAGCGCCTGCCGCACCCGGTACCATCGGGGCTGTTCGGCATCTATGCCTTTCCAGAAGCGGGGCAGGGTGTGGCCGGTATCAACTATCAGCATCATGAGTTCGATGGCTTGATCCAGGGAAGTGACTCCGTATCGGCGGAAACCGTGGTCACCACCGTGCCCAACCGTTTCTTCGGCGATCCCATGCAACCGCCCACCCTGCGAGTGGTGCCGGAACATGTAGAAGCGGACGTGGCCTTCCCCTTTGCCAACTTCGCCATCAACGACAGGTTTGCCCTGGTGGGATTGATGCCCCTGGTGCAGAAGAAGACCACCCTGGAGACTTTTGCGGGACCAACGGGAACCAAGAGCCTTGGCACCAACACAGTGAAGTCGAGGGGTCTGGGGGATATCAAGTTTGGCACCATCTACAAGGCCTACAACAGCAAGGACTACCGGCACAACTTCCTGGTGGATCTGGGTCTTAGCGTGCCTACAGGCAGCATTACGGAAACAGACTACAGCCTGACGCCCATGAATACCAAGGTAAAGACCCGCCTGGCCTACGGCATGCAGTTGGGTACAGGCACCTGGGATAGTTTTTTCGGCCTGGTGTACTGGGGGCAGAACGAAAACTGGGGCTGGGGAAGCCAGTACCTGGCAACCATTCCCCTGGAAAGTGAAAACAAGGAAGGCTGGCGTTATGGTGACAAGCATGAGCTGACTGCCTGGATGTCCTACAGCTGGAATCCGGATCTGGTTACATCCCTGCGTATTCGTGGTGAAACCCAGGATCAGATCCATGGCATGGATCCGGAAATATACGGGGCTGGCCTAGGTGCAGATCCGGACAATTATGGTGGTGAGCGTGTCGAGGTGGGCATAGGCATCAATTGGATGCCGGTTCCGGCCAACAACCTCAGTGTGGAGCTGCTGTTCCCCGTGCACCAGGACAGAAACGG
>NZ_JBHNMF010000546.1:0-2105 GCF_048562965.1 Thiolapillus sp.
GCTTCGAGAATACCGGGAGCGAACTGCGCCAGTGCATCGAGATAGCGGGTAGCCCTGAACACGAACATGCCGCTGTTCCAGAAATAGTCGCCGGAAGTCAGGTATTCCCCGGCGGTATCACGGTCCGGTTTTTCCACGAAACGGCTGATCTTCATGGCGGGGGAATCCGCCGACAGCCTGTCACCGCTCTGAATGTAACCGTAGCCGGTTTCCGGCGCGCCGGGAACGATGCCGAAAGTCACCAGGTGTCCCTGCTGTGCCAGCTGTTCAGCCTCAGAGAGTGCGGCATGGAACGCGGCAAGGTCCTTGATCACGTGGTCCGCGGGAAGCACCAGCAGCACGGGATCCTCTTCCGTGCCTTGCTTCAGGGCATGAAGGGCGGCGACGGCTGCTGCAGGCGCCGTATTGCGGCCAACAGGCTCCAGGATGATGGCCGGATTGTCCGGGGAGCATGACTGCAGCTGGTGGGCGACAAAAAAACGGTGTTCTTCATTGCAGACCACGATGGGAGCTTTTGCGCCGGTATAGGAATTCAGCCGGTTGCAGGTTTCCTGCAGCATGCTGTCTTCAGACAGCAGTGGCCAGAATTGCTTGGGGTGGGTCTTGCGGGAAACGGGCCACAGCCGTGTACCCGAGCCGCCGGAAAGAATAACCGGAATCATGATGTCGTGTTCTGGGCCAGATTTGTCGAAGTGTCCGTAATGTATCACAGGCAGGATGTCAGTTTACAGGCGGCCGGATCTGATAGAGGGCGCCAAGCGGATCGAGGTATACGGGGGAAACCGGCAGATTTTCCTTCTTCCCCCAGCGCAGTGAACGGGTACCGGGGTCGTACTTGAGTCCAGGCACAGGATGCAGGATCAGTATGAAGCCGCCTTTCTTCGCATACTCGGGCCTTGGATAACTGTCCACGTTGAATACATTGTGAGGTGCCAAAAACCAGGGCGTTTTGGCGCGGAAATAAGCGGTTCTGTTGTCGAGAACATAGACAAACTGCGGTGTTTCGGGCAGCACTTCCTTTTTCATGCGTTCGAAGAATCGGTAGTATTCGGCGTCCAGACCGGCCTGGTACTGTTCAGACAGTGATTTCCCTGCATAGGTATCGCGGGTGAGCTGCATCTGCTGATAGAGATTGAGCAGCCATCGGGCATCGAGCAGCATCCAGCCGGACAGCAGCACCGCAGCGACCTTGCGTGCGCTCAGGGGCTGCTTTTTTCTCCACATGATGAGACTGTAGATGAGCAGGGTCAGGAGCACCCAGCTGCCGGCAAGTACGACAGGAGACAGCTGTTTGTCTGAGGCTCCACCATAGATAAAATTGATAGAATGCTGTGACCAGACTTCAAACTCCAGCCAATCTGAAAGTATATTCAGCAGCGCTTGTGTCAGGGTATCCGGAGCGAACGTGAAGGCCTGCAAATGCCAGGAGCGGCCGTCGCTTTCAGTAAAGATGAATCCGTATTCGGAAATGGCACCACCCCATCCTTCGGCCTGTTTCAGGTCGACATGGTCCAGCAGGTTTTCTTCCAGCGCCATGCTGTGCAGCTTGCCGGTATCCGCAGATCGCCAGAAGAAAAGAGGCAGCGTATCGATCAGTTTGTCGGGCGTCAGCCGGAATCGTACATAACGGTAAGCAGCACTGCTTTTGAGTCCCTGAAGGTTGCTGATGATGGTTTTGCCGCCGGTGTATCCGTTGACGGTGAGCGCGCCGGGCTGCCGTTTTCCGCTGCCTTTGACAATGCTGAAGGCTTCCAGCGGTATCCGCAGGGATTGCCCGCTGAAGGCTGCAGGTGTTTCGCGAATGTACACAACATTCAGAGAGGCACAGATGATCACCAGCAGGGCAATCAGCAGGGCACTGGCCATGGGGAAGCGGCGTAGGTATTTCATTTACTGGACTCTTGTGATTCCTTACGTGGCGGAAAAACAGTCCGCCATGCGATCAGCAGGACAAAGACCAGTGGTGGCGGAACTTGTAATAGTAAGCGAGAGAATGCCGTGCTATCTCTTAGCCATCTTCCATTGGAAGACAATAAGAATATTACGGCAATGATAAGAGAAATCAGTAGCACGAAGGAAAGCAGCGCACGTCTTACCCGCCTGCT
>NZ_JBHNMF010000547.1:0-2105 GCF_048562965.1 Thiolapillus sp.
CCGCCAACCTTAACTGCTCTTGGCGCTTCTCTTCCCGTTCCTGATTCTTTATGTACGCCCGTATCGCTGATTTACCTTTCAGAAAACCGATGGTGTTTGCCACACTGTATTTGGGGGGAATGATTCCACGTCTGGCACTGGCTGGCACCTACCGGCATCAAACTACACATAACCCATTGTATTAACTAAGTTATTCCCGTTTTTGTCTGGCACCTGCTGGCACTGGCAGGCACGTCCAAGCAAACTTTTTTCATGGTATAAATCATGGTATCGTCGCCCTCAAGATCAGGGCTTCGACAAAATACCATGCCATGATTTCCAAGCCATTCATGGTATCAAAACTAGTCAAGCCATTGATATAAAAGAAAAAACAACCTAAATACCATGCTATAAAAAATCATGGTATTTTTGGCCCCACGGAGGCCCTTATCATGCTGACCGATACCAAACTGCGCAATTTGAAGCCCCAGGACAAACTCTACAAAGTGAACGACCGTGATGGGCTCTATGTCGCGGTGACACCAGCCGGAACCATCTCTTTCAGATACAACTACTCGCTTAACGGGCGTCAGGAGACGCTGACGATAGGCCGGTATGGCAAGCGTGGCGTCACGCTTTCAGAAGCACGGGAACGACTCAGCGAAGCAAAGAAGATGATCGCGGCCGGAAAATCACCGGCCAAGGAAAAGGCGCGCGACAAGAAGCGTGTGAAGAATGCCGAGACGTTCGGTGCCTGGGCTAACAAATGGCTGCGTGGCTATCAGATGGCTGACTCGACACGCGATATGCGCAAGTCGGTATACGAACGCGAGTTGAAAAAGCAGTTTGGCAACAAAAAGCTGACCGAAATCACGCATGAGGATTTGCGCGCATTGACCGACGCCATCGTCGAAAGGGGGGCACCTGCAACGGCGGTGCATGTCCGGGAAGTGGTGTTGCAGGTCTATCGTTGGGCAATTGAACGCGGGCAGAACGTGGAAAACCCGGCGGAAATGGTGCGCCCTTCAAGTATCGCAAGATTCGAGCCGCGTGACCGTGCGCTGACACCGGCAGAGATTGGCCTGATGTATCGGTACATGGATCGGGTTGGGACATCGCCGCAATACCGGGCTGCGATCAAGCTGCTATTACTGACCATGGTGAGAAAGTCCGAGCTGTCCAATGCGACATGGTCGGAGATCAATTTCAGCGAGGCGCTTTGGACGATTCCGAAAGAACGGATGAAACGAAGAACGCCGCATTTGGTATTCCTGTCACGCCAGGCGCTCGATATCTTTATCGCGCTGAAGACCTTCGCAGGTGGATCCGAGTACGTGCTTCCCTCCCGCTATGATTCGGATTTGCCGATGAGCGCCGCAACGCTGAATCGTGTTCTAGCTTCGACGTATAAGGCTGCCCAGAAGGACGGCGAGTCGCTCGCAAAATTTGGCCCGCATGATCTTCGCCGCACCGCCAGCACGTTACTACATGAGGCCGGTTACAACACAGACTGGATAGAGAAGTGTCTCGCACATGAGCAGAGGGGAGTGAGAGCCATCTATAACAAGGCCGAGTACCGAGAGCAACGTACGGAGATGTTGCAAGACTGGGCCGACATGATCGACGAGTGGACTATCAAGCAACGGCAGTAACGCCGGGGCGGTCTGCCCGTGCGCCGGATCGTTTTCTCGACTCGATCCATTCTTCTATTTCTGCCAGGTCCCATGCGACGTTACGGCTTGTAAGCGCGATCCGCCGCGGGAAGTCCCCGCGCTTCTCCATATTGAAAATGGCTCGGTCCGACAGCGGTATCATGGCCCGCAGGGTCTTCCGGTTGATCAGGGTCTTTCTGGATAGGGGTAGGTCTCCGTTGCTCATTGGCTTATCTCATTAACTGACAGCCCCGTGCTGTACCGGGTGATGAATTTTTTCGTGCTAAAACTTTAGCACGGAGCCAATTTATTGAGCAAAGGAAAAATGTTTAGCAAGCGGGTAAATTGCTTGTAGGATTTCGCCGGTGAATGCCTTGAGATAGGTTTTATGGGGCCGTTAAGCGTCTAAACGGTCGTTCATTGGCGTTGATTCAGGTTTTGAATGCCCCTTAAGCAACTACGGTGAATTTCAAC
>NZ_JBHNMF010000548.1:0-2092 GCF_048562965.1 Thiolapillus sp.
AATAGGTTGTCAAAGGCCGAGTCGATTTTGGGGACTGGGATGTCCCAAAATCTATCACGAGGCCGAAGACACGCTTGCCGGTGCCCAAAAACGCCGGAACTAGGGGATCGGTGAGCGATGCGGGTTAGGGTTTGTCTTGCCTGTCTGGGGCAAATTTTAACTTGAAACAGTTTCCGCCGCTCGAAACCGGCAGATAGCTGATGCGAATGTTGTTGGCGTCGCAGAGTTCCTTGACGATATAAAGCCCCAGCCCCGTCCCCATGTTGCTGGTGGTGAAAAAGGGCTCGAACAGCTTGTCCACGATTTCGCTGGAGATGGGTGCGCCATTGTCGATCACCTCGATGTAGCCTTCCCGGGTTCCGGGATCCATGCCGCCAGTCAGGGAGATTGTCAGTTTTTCGGCCTTGTGGGCCTGGTGCTTGATGGCGTTTTCGACCAGCGCATTGACTATCTGGAAAACCTGCTGGGGATCGAACACCAGGTTGGTGTCCGGGGGTGAAACATAGCTGACCATCTGTTCCGGCTGCAACCGGTAGTTGTTGCTCATTTCCTTGCACAGCTTGTTCAGCCAGACATCGAGACGGATCTTTTCCGATTCGACAGGACGCTGACGGGACAGGGAAAGTATGTTTTCGATCACCTCATTGAGCCGGGAAGTGTTCCGGTCGATGATTTCAGTCATGCGCCGGTCGGTTCCCTGCAGGTGATCGGATTCCTGCAGCAATTGATTGGCGTGCCCGGTGGCCCCCAGGGGATTACGTATCTCATGGGCGATGCTGGCGACCAGTTTTCCCAGGGAGGCCAGTTTGAGCTGCTGGGCGGCTTCGGCTGCCCGGGATGCATCATCGAGGAAGATCAGTATGCCGGTGCGCTTGCTTTCACCGATGTTCTGGAATTTGACCAGCAAATCGTTGCCTTCTGCATGAGTATGCAGGTGGCGCTGCTGGGATGAAGGCTGCTGCCGCCAGCGGTTGAGGGCCGTGGCGAGGTCCTCACTGATCTGTCCAAGGGCATAACCCACGGTGCTTATCGGGCGTCCCAGAAAGCGCCATGCCGCATCGTTCAGCATCCGGATATTGGTCTTTTCATCCAGCACGATCACACCGGTTTGCATATTGTGAATAACCTGGTCATTCAGTTCAGTGAGGTTGGCAATGTCCTTGCCCTGCTGTTTGACCAGTTTTTCGCTGAGTTGGGTGCGGGCGGACAATTCATGGGAAAGAAAGGCGAGGGCGAAATAGGAAGTGCCCAGCAGGATCAGTACAGTCAGGTTGTTGAAAGGGTGATTCAGGAAAACGTACTCGAGATAAGCTTCGAGAAATATAGCCGCAGTTGCAACGGCGGTTGAGAACATGGCAATGCGTGTCGGCATGCCCTGGGCGCCAAAGGCGATGGAAATGCCCAGCAATATGCCCAGTCCCGACTGTGCCCCGCCGGATGTGTAGAGCAGGATGCTGATCACGATGCTGTCTACCAGTATGGCAAAGGCGTATTCCACCTGTTTGGAGCCCAGGTCGAAAAAACTCAGGGTCAGGGATGCGATGGAAAGTACCAGATAGGCCAGCACGGTGATGATGTGCAGGTCTGTCGATTCGCTACCGAGAAAGGAAGGCCCAATTCCCGCAACGCTGAAAACCAGCAGGCCGATGGCCAGCATCACGGGGTAGGTGAAATACAGCCGCATCAGCCGTTTGTTGCCTTCCTGGGGTTCAGGCATGATGACCAGACGGTCTGCCAGCCGCTCCGCACGCATCAGCCGCTGTCCTTTTGCGCATGCTCCCTGCTGCAATAGTTGTGTCCGTTTTGCCTTATACACTCGTCTTCCGGGACATGCAGGCCGCAATAATCACAGGAAACCATGTTCTTTATTTTCGGCTTGCTTGTGGAGGGCCTGGAATTGCGCAAGGTGCGCACTATCCACCAGATAAGCCCTGCTGAGGCGAGAAGAAAGATTATTTTCATGTAGGCAAGCCTGAATCCGTGATTCCAGAACGTCAAAACCCGCATTTTACCGACATGACTCGGCAGGAGCCTCTGTAATCGGCATGACATCGAATATTTGTCTGGATGGATCAGCAAATTGATGCTTTGG
>NZ_JBHNMF010000549.1:0-2086 GCF_048562965.1 Thiolapillus sp.
GGGAAACCGAGTTCAGCGATGGAGAACCCTATGAGGATGTATTGGGGTTCTGTTATTCAGCGGAACTGGAAGAAGTGGAGAAGCACGGGTTCGTGCTGACGCCAGGGCGGTATGTAGGGGCGGCAGTTGAGGAAGATGACGAGGAATCATTCAGTGGCAAGATGGCCGAACTGACTGAGGTGCTTTATGAACAGATGAAGAAGGCAGAGGAACTAGATACGATTATCAAGAAAAATATGGAGGTGTTGGGGTATGGGGGGTAAATGGAAAAAGGAAAAGTTCTCTGAGCTTTGTACCATCACAAGAGGAGGATCACCACGACCAATCCATAATTATATAATGGATAAAGGAATTCCATGGGTAAAAATTGCTGATGCCACAGCATCTAACTCACGCACCATCAATTCAACAAAAGAATATATAAAATCAACGGGAAAACAAAAAAGCCGGGAAGTCTTTCCCGGAGATTTGATCCTATCAAATAGTGCTACCCCAGGTTTGCCAAAATTCATGGGTATATATGCCTGTATACATGACGGCTGGCTATTGTTACGTGATTTTAATGGGTTACACAAAGAATTCTGTTATTACTTTCTTCTTCATGAAAGAGAAAACTTAGTTTCGCAAGGAAATGGCTCAGTATTTACTAATCTTAAAACGGATATTTTGAAAAACCATGTTGTTGATGTACCTACTCTATCTGAACAACGCGCCATCGCCCACATCCTCGGAACGCTGGACGACAAGATCGAGCTGAACCGACAGATGGCCCAAACCCTCGAATCCATCGCCCGCGCCATCTTCAAGTCCTGGTTCGTCGATTTCGATCCGGTGAAGGCCAAGATGGAAGGAAAACAGCCAGAGGGAATGAGCGAGGAAGTCGCTGCGCTGTTTCCGGACAAGTTTGTAGAAAGTAAGTTGGGGATGATTCCGGAGGGATGGGCTTCGGGTAAATTTTCCGACATATCAGAGAATATTCGTATAAATATACGCAAAGATGCTATCAATCCTAATGATTGCTATATTGGGTTAGAACACATACCACGAAAAAGTTTGTTTCTTAACAATTGGGGCATCGGTGCAGACGTAACAAGCAATAAGCACAGATTTTTAAGGTATGATTTATTGTTTGGAAAACTCCGCCCATATTTCCATAAAATTATCATTGCGCCGTTTAACGGTATTTGTTCTACAGATATTCTTGTAATAAGAAGCCTTGAGCCGCATTGGTACAGCCTGATGACATTAGGCCTTTCTCAAGAGTCTGTAGTGGACAATGTGACAAATCAAAGCGAAGGCACTCGTATGCCTCGTACCAACTGGAATCAAGTTGGCTCCCAACCAATCGTTATACCTTCAAAGAAAGTAGCTATTGCTTTTGATGCATTAATTTTACCTATGTTACAGAGGGTCGTAGAGATGGCACATGAAAACAGACACCTTTCTGAACTCCGAGATACACAGCTTCCTCGCCTAATATCCGGTAAAATCCGTCTCAACCAACCGGAAGATGCTGCCGCGTAACGACACTCATGCTGGAAAATGACCTCGAAACCGCCTGTCTGAACTGGCTCTCCGATCTCGATTATGAATGCCTGACAGGGGACGACGTTTCCGCCGGCGGCAGCCACGGGGCCCGCAGGAAATACCTGGAAGTGATCCTTCGGTCCCGATTGCATGAGGCTCTCGACCGTCTGAACCCGTCGCTACCGTCTTCCGCGCTGGAGGCGGCAGTGCAGAAGATCGCCAGCTACGGCAGCCAGTCCCTGGTAGACGGCAACCGGGAGATGTACGAGTGGATCCGAAATGGCGTGCCGGTGGAAGTGGAGGACGCCGAAGGCCACAAGACCATTCTGCGCGCCCGGGTGATCGATTTCGAGCAGACTGACGCCAATGATTTTCTGGCGGTCCAGCAGTTCACGGTCCACGGCGAGAAAGTACGCCGTCCCGACATCGTGGTGTTCGTCAACGGCCTGCCCCTGGTGGTTTTCGAGCTCAAGAACCCGGCCGATCTGAACGCGGACATCGAGGATGCCTACAACCAGATCCAGACCTACCAGAACGACATCGAGCAGCTGTTCATCTA
>NZ_JBHNMF010000550.1:0-2082 GCF_048562965.1 Thiolapillus sp.
GGCCTACGTGGTCCTCAACCGCGTGGCCCGGCGAATCCGGGGGACGGATGTCTGTGAGGTCGTTTGGGCACCTCACCAGTTTTCCTGGACACGCCATCCCACCCCGATCAGGGATACGCAAGCCTGGAGGCAGGCGTGGCAAATTGCCACCCTGGTACTGGAGCAGGCCGTCCCCAATCCGGTTGGTCCGGCAGATCATTACCATGCCGACCGGATAAGTGTCAGAATTCATTAATTTTGCGACGATTGCATTAATTATGCGACGTTTTAGGGTCGTTACCGTCGTTCGCCTTTTCTAGAATTTTCCATGCCAACCGCAAAACTATACTATTGCATAATTCGTGCTATATTTAACGGCATGAGGAAACAGAAATTAAGCGATTGCATAACCGCAAAGCTGGAAAACCTGCTTGCCCAGGCAAAAGCGCAAGGGCTTTCGCAGAAAGAACTGGCGGCGCGGGCGGGGATCAGCGAGGTGGGCCTGTCCCAGGCCAAGGCGCGAGGTGATCTGAAGGTATCCACCCTCGAAGCCCTGGCCAATGCCCTGGACATGACCATCGAGTTCAAACCCCGTCGCTCCCATGATGCGGCCATCACTGCCATCCGCGAGGGCCGCTTCTTTGACTTGGCCGGGGAACCCTGATGCGCCCGGCGGCATTGCCTCACTATACCGCCGTGGTGTGGACGGCCATTGGCGGCACGCCGCAAAAAATGGGTACGCTCGTCCTGTCGGATGACCGCATGGTGATGACCTATGATGAGGACTACCTGGCCTCGGGCCTGCCGAGAATGAGCCTCATCGATGATGTCGCCACGGAAGTCGCCCCTTTCTTCGAATACCCCGTGACGGAAAGGATGCCCATGTTGCCACGCTTGCGCGCCCTGGTACCGGGCAACAATCCCCGCAACCTGCAGCGGGCGCACTACCTCAAAGCCTTGCAGCGAAAAATGGGAACGCCGCCGGCGAAAGGCATCGATACGGAATGGGCGTTACTGTTGATGGGCGGTCATGGCGGGGTCGGGCATGTCGATGTGTTCCAGGATGACCGGGCCGCCCTGGCCTGGTATGACCGTGAAATCAACCTGCGGTCGTTCACCGCGAACATGGGACGCTCGGAATTGTGGCGATTCCTGCGCGAACAAATACTCGATGAATCGAACGGGTTTACGCCCCACGACCTTCGGGATGTCATGGGAAACACCCCCTCCGTAGGCGGAATGATCCCGAAGTTGCTGGTTTCCATGGATGTTGGGCGGGATGACACCACCCTGTATCCGCCCGGCGCCCCCGGCAAGGTCGATGTGCTCCTGAAAATCGAACCTCCCGAATATCAGGGGCTGCTCGCGCTCGAGGCGATGTGTCTCGACATACATCGGGAACATGGACTGGATACGCCCGGGTATCGTTATTTCGAACAGGAGGATTTGCGCTTCCTGGCGGTTGAGCGATTCGACCGCCCAACCATCCAGCCGGTGGAATCGCTGTTCTCCGTGATTGCCACGGGCGACCACCGGGTGCAGGGCATGGGAGATGTCATGCTGGAGGATCTGGGCGGCATCCTCCGGCGGCTTTCACAGGTGGTCGAGCTGGCCCCGGACACCGGCACCGATCTGTTTCAGCGCTTCATTCTGGCCTACCTGACGGGCAACGGCGACCTTCACCTGGAAAACCTGTCCCTCTTGGGGGGAAAGAACGGCTGTCGGCTGGCGCCGGTTTATGACCCCGCCCCCATGCGGGCCTGGGCGCGGCATGATCTTGTCAGCGCCATTGGCTATGACGCCCAGTCGTATCCCGATGAAGCCTCGGTGTTCGTGGAACTGGGCGGCGCCCTGGGGCTGTCCAGGGTGGAAATCGATGCGATTGTGGAGCAATCCTTGGAAACCACCAGGGATTATGCGGATAGGGTGGCTGATTGCGCCGTCATCAACGATGGCCAGCGCCATAGACTGAGCACTATTGCTATAGCAGCAAAAGAAACGCTGCAAGCGCAGTTGCGCCATACTGCAAAGTCGGTGCTGCGCGAAAATCTCAGATGATCTATCTCCTGTCACAATTCCCACTGCGCCCTAATAACCCATTGA
>NZ_JBHNMF010000551.1:0-2077 GCF_048562965.1 Thiolapillus sp.
GATCGGTTATTTTCGATTGAAAGGTAGGGGCCAATTGTGCGCGACCCAGACACCTTCTGGTATTCTGGAGCAATTCGTTTCAACTCCTGGTATGGATTGGCCAGACGATCAGGATCACGAAACTTCCGGCTACCCTGTTGCCTGGCAAGACCGGCCGGGCCGATGGCGGTAGCGACGGCGGTGAGATCACCAAGATACCAGGACTCCAGTTCGTGACAAGCGATACGAACCAAGGCATCTTCTCTTCCTGCCTGTGTGCAAAGCTGGGCCAGCCGCTGCTTGAGTTCCACGCAATCTGCGCTGTCCTTGTCCTGCAATACGATAAAGCGGGCATCCGCTCGCTGCCACGCCCGCAATTTCCTCGGCAAGCGTTTCTCCAGGTCCTGCTTGCCCTCAAATACCAGATAGACCATTTCGTAAGTATTGGGAAGCAGCCTCGGGAGGAGCCCTTTCAGCATTTCCCTGGCAGACGGCTCCTCCAGGAAAAAAACCAGTTGTGTCATTGCGGCCCCGCTCCCTCGAACAAGCCATCTTTCCAGAGATACCCCATCTGATCACCTTCGGAAATAAAAGCGGCGAGTTGTTTATTGTCGCGAGCCCGTTTTATCGAGGTATATCCTTCTTCCTTGACAAGCCAATAGACCTCATCAATCTCGACGGCATTCAGGAAATCAGGTGAATGCGTTGACACGAACACCTGTCCACCCCGTTCGGCATAAGCCCGAAACTCCTCCGCCAGTTCCCACAAAAGCATGGGGTAAAGCTGGTTCTCCGGCTCTTCTACACAAAGAAGTGGGTGTGGGGTTGGATTATAAAGCAGAACCAGGTAGGCAAGCATCTTGATGGTTCCGTCAGAAACATACCGGGCCAGGAAGGGATCCTCGAAGGCGCCATCCTGGAAGCGAAGTAGCACCCTGCCCTCCTCGGTGGTTTTTGCGTCAACCTTCGTGATCCCCGGTATCCTTTCCGAAAGTTTCGCCAGGATTTTCTGGAAAACCTCCGGGTGGCGCTGATGCAAATACTGGATAACCAAAGAAAGGTTTTCGCCCTCACGGGAAAGGTGTTCTGCATAACCGGCTTCCTGTTCCGGCCTGGCGCGACTGATATGGAAATCTGAGATATGCCAGTTTTCAATCAGGTTCCCAAGCGCCATGACAGCTGGAAAGCGCTCGAACTGCGCCAACCCTTTTACCGCCAATATCTCAGGAGAACGAAGTTTCTGATGCTCACGCTTTAGCTGGCGTACATCGGTTACATTTTCTATTTCATTGGTAACCGCTTCTCCTTCACCCTTGGAAAAATCCAGAAAATGCCAGGGTTGCCCCCCGCTTCCCCTACGATATTTGAGGATCTCCCGTGCAACGAATGGACGGTCATTCAGCTCCCCGATGGATAGAAAGTAAGTCACCAAGGGCGAGGAGTCCGACTCGCGAAATTTGAGTTCGATTTCGATATTTCCCTCCCCCCCCCGAGTGCGAACCTCATGAAATCCACGACTCCCCCCGAGCTTGATCAGGGCGGTATGAACGTTACTGGTCAATGCCTCCTTTAAAAATTCGAACACACTGAACAAGGTGGATTTACCGCTCCCATTGGCCCCGACAATCACACAGAACCTTGGGATATCCAGCATCTGAGCGTCTTTGAAACTTTTGAAGTTCTTCAGCTTGATGGATTCGATGTGCATAAGCCTCTCCTAAAAATCCAGTTCCAGCGATTCACCCTTGTGGCCCACCTCGTGGGAGGCGGTCACGATGGCATGCCAAACGCCGATGAGTTCATTATACGCCCGGGCGTCTTCGGCCCAGCGGTTGCGTTCACAAAGGGTGTAGAGGTGGTAAGCGAGCTGGCGCAGAGGTTCGCCTTTTTCCGGCATGCGAGCCAGCAGTTCACCGGCGGCGGATTCGCCGTCTTCGTTCAGGCGGCGGATCATATGGTGCAGAGCTTCCCACACAGGTGTGCACTCGTCTTGGGCGAGGTCCCAGTCGGTGGTGTACTCTTTCCACTTGAGCAGGCGCACCTTGCCGCCGCCGGATTCCAGTACGCCAGATCAACACTGGTGCCCTTGGCGCGGGCC
>NZ_JBHNMF010000552.1:0-2061 GCF_048562965.1 Thiolapillus sp.
AGCGCCAGCTCTACACCGGATACTTGCCAGGGACTCTTGATTCCCAGTATCTGGGCGTATAGGTCTTTGTCTCTCATAGGGGATTACGATAATCTACCCACTCCATTTGGGGAAGAGCCCCTTTTTCATTTTGGCCTGTCTGGTGTGGAAGGGATGTCTTACAAATATTTTTTACAGCCGCTGTCCATTGCGGTTCTGATCAGGCAATCAGTAAATTCCCGATCCTTGTACTCCTGCAGGAAAGCGGGCAGATCAATGTTGTCCAGGTGCCTGTTCATGCAGCTCCAATAGACGGTGGTTCTTGAAGCCTGGGATGGCACGTCGTGTCTACCCAGAATGAGAAGGCCGGCAGGGCCAGGGAAAGTATCAGTACTGAGTGAAACATGCTGCCCTCCTTGTTTGTTCCGGTTGAAGCTTTTGTACGATCTTCTTAATATATCCCACCCTCAGTGAGATGGGAAACCGATGATCCATATCATAGGCAGGGAGAAAAACCATGCTGAATGAAAACGCTCAGAAATTGTTCGGGGATTTTATCAAGCAGTCGCGGGACTATCTGTCCTCGCCGGGAATCATGGCGGCCCTGGAGCTGGACAAACTGTGCATGCAGCTCTATCCCATCGTCGCGCGCCGGCTTGGCGACCTGGCCCTGTCGAACAGCATCCGCGATTTTGGGCGCAGCCTGCCGAGAAAACAGCCCGAAGAACTGCAGGCTCTGTTCGATGACATACTTTCCCAAGCCCAATCCGCTGGACTTGCTCCAGCAGACGACTGACTGGCAGTGCATACGGCCATCCGTCCCCAGCAACGGGTTCTCGACACCTGGCTGGGCACGTCCCTGTGCATCAGCAAGACATCAGGGCGGCGTTATCAGCGCACGGTATCGGCCACCTGCGCCAACCCTGAAACCCGGTCCGAGGCGGATGCCCTGATCTGCGTAGAATACCGCCTCCCCGTTAGGACCGGCGATCTCGAAACGGCCGCTTCCGGGAGGACTGCCTACAGCCTCCAGGTTGCGGCAGCGCCACTCCTGCTCGCTGTCTACAGGGGCGCCTGCCGCTGTCTGAACACGGTCCAGCAGGCAACGGAACTGTACCGTTGTCTCCTTGTTTTCATCCATGGTGAGGCTGCAAATCCTGTCGCTGCCGGTGCAACTGCCACTCCAGTCGAGGCCGCCTTCCTCCCAGGAACTGTCGTGGTCTGCGGTCAGGGTCACATCGGCACCAGGGAAGAAGCTGTTGATGCAGACGGCGTCACCACCACAATGAAGATTGCCGGGCTGAATATCCACGTCTCCTTTTCCCAGCGTGGTGACTTTCAGCTGGTATTCGACCCGCTCGCAGTTCACCACCACATCGTCCACATCGGTGCCCGCAATGATCCCGCTACCGTTACTGACGGTGCATTCCTGTAAGGGCGATTGCGGCTGCCGGTATACGCTTACATCGTAGCCGGCGCCATTGGGCAGCAGCGTATCGAATGTAAAGCTGCCATTGTTGAACAGCTCCAGATCATCACCGCCGTTGTTCTGCAATACCAGCGTGGATACCGGATAAAGATTGTTCAGGGTACCGCCAATACTGAAATGGGGAATTCCTTGCAATACTGTACCCAATGCTCCTGTTACAATGAACTGATCACCTACCCAGAAGATCCCATATAGAGGGTATCCCGAAATATATTCCTCCTGGGCTCCCCAGTCGTTTCCATCAGGAGTAAAAATCTGCGTTCTTAGAACGCAGACTTGCCTTTTGCCCCCTATAAGGGGGCTTTGATGCCAGCCTTCTGAGAAGGCTGGCTGGTGAGTTATCCCATTTCATTGATTACTTGCCCAAGTCCATTTGAACTTGGCGTTGTTCCTGTTTCTCCTGGTATTTTACATACTTCCGTATCATCTCAGCATCTACACCTACTGTATCAACGCAGTAACCTTTCGCCCAGAGTAACTACTCACCCCTATCAGCATAGAGCTGTCCCGAAAAGGCCATTTGAATGGCGACCAGCGGATTGTATCCCTGATTTGCCATGGTCTGCAGGTAACTGGAGATGCGGCAATAGGCC
>NZ_JBHNMF010000553.1:0-2053 GCF_048562965.1 Thiolapillus sp.
GTTCTCGGTCGGGGTGTCGTACTTAGTAGAGCAGCCACCTCACTGCGATCTATTGAGACTCAGCCTTGGACCAGGAGATTTGTCTGCTTTTAAGACAGACAGATAATTCCGGTCCCCCCCCAGCTGGCTCTCCATCGCCTCCTACTACTACTACCCCGGGCCGGGGGGAGGAGGAGGAGGCGGCGAAGGAGGGCTCTGCTGCAACCTTCTTTTTCTTTTCGGGCCGGTAAAGGTTGTAGTGACTTTTGCAATACGCGCCCGGTCAAGGCTGTAGAGAAAAACTTAGTCGCCGTTCAAGTTGGTCAAGGCTGTAGAGAAAAAGAAAAGAAAGAAAGAAAAAAAAAAAAAAAAAGTGCGCTCAGTGAAGGTAGTCAAGGCTGTAGAGACGTGGTCAAGGCTGTAGTGACTGGAGTGGGGACTTAGTCGTTTTTTCAGGGTGGTCAAGGCTGTAGTGCCTGGGTCAAGGCTGTAGAGAAAACTTCTTCTTTTTGCACACCGGTCAAGGCTGTAGTGACTGGAGTGGGGACTTAGTCGTTTTTTCAAGGTGGTCAAGGCTGTAGTGCCTGGGTAAAGGTTGTAGTGACTATGCAAGACTCGCAGCGTAGGCAGCCTACTCAGGTGCCACGGCGGCGCTTACCGTACGGAGGGCGGTTGACGGTGGTCAAGGCTGTAGTGACCGGAGTGAGAACTTAGCCGCCGGTCAAGGCTGTAGTGACTGGGTAAAGGTTGTAGTGACTCGGTTAAGGCTGTAGAGAAAACTTCTTCTTTTTGGAAGCTGGTCAAGGCTGTAGTGACTGGGTAAAGGTTGTAGAGAAAACTTATTCGAGATGACGAGGCATTTGGCTACCTTAAGAGAGTCATAGTTACTCCCGCCGTTTACCCGCGCTTGATTGAATTTCTTCACTTTGACATTCAGAGCACTGGGCAGAAATCACATTGCGTCAACACCGAGTGATGGCCATCGCAATGCTTTGTTTTAATGAGACAGTCGGATTCCCCTGGTCCGTACCAGTTCTGAGTCGACTGTTGAATGTTACAGACTCGGTCAAGGTTGTAGTGCCCGGGTAAAGGTTGTAGAGAAAACTTTTCTTCTTTTTGGGAGCTGGTCAAGGCTGTAGTGACTAGGTCAAGGCTGTAGTGACTGGGTAAAGGTTGTAGTGACTATGCAAGACTTTCAGCGTAGGCAGCCTACTCAGGTGCCACGGCGGCGCTTACCGTACGGAGGGCGGTTGACGGTGGTCAAGGCTGTAGTGACCGGAGTGAGAACTTAGCCGCCGGTCAAGGCTGTAGTGACTGGGTAAAGGTTGTAGTGACTCGGTTAAGGCTGTAGAGAAAACTTCTTCTTTTTGGAAGCTGGTCAAGGCTGTAGTGACTGGGTAAAGGTTGTAGAGAAAACTTATTCGAGATGACGAGGCATTTGGCTACCTTAAGAGAGTCATAGTTACTCCCGCCGTTTACCCGCGCTTGATTGAATTTCTTCACTTTGACATTCAGAGCACTGGGCAGAAATCACATTGCGTCAACACCGAGTGATGGCCATCGCAATGCTTTGTTTTAATTAGACAGTCGGATTCCCCTAGTTCTGAGTCGACTGTTGAATGTTACAGACTCGGTCAAGGTTGTAGTGCCCGGGTAAAGGTTGTAGAGAAAACTTCTTCTTTTTGGGAGCTGGTCAAGGCTGTAGTGACTGGGTGAAGGCTGTAGTGACTGGGTAAAGGTTGTAGTGCCGAAGCAAGACTTGCAGCGTAGGGAGCCTACTTAGGTGCCACGGCGGCGCTTACTGTGAGGGGGACGGTTGACGGTGGTCAAGGCTGTAGTGACCGGAGTGGGAACTCTGCCGTTTTTTCAACCCGGTCAAGGCTGTAGTGACTGGGTAAAGGTTGTAGAGAAAACTTCTTCGTTTTCGACGCTGGTCAAGGCTGTAGTGACTTTCGCTGGTCAAGGCTGTAGTGACTTTAAGTTTGGCAAAGTGGTCAAGGCTGTAGTGACTCGGTCAAGGTTGTAGAGAAAACTTCTTCTTTTTGGAAGCTGGTCAAGGCTGTAGTGACTGGGT
>NZ_JBHNMF010000554.1:0-2047 GCF_048562965.1 Thiolapillus sp.
CCATAACTACTGTCCGGAGAATTGGGTATCGCCATCAGAAACACCAGTGTCGAACTGGTATGGATAAATCTGCTTCTTTACATGCTGATACAAACGGCGGTCCAGCCTAGTTACACCACGGACCAAGTCCATGGTTTCTTCATCCAACTCTGATGCATTCTTTCGGTCGGGCGATTTATTCAATACATCAATCTCACTGGACAAACCCCAGTTGTATTTTGAGTTCAGGTGCGCTAGGTCTTTATCGAAGCTTTCCGTAAAACCAATAAAATCAAAAAAGCTCGCATTCTCCATCGCTTTTTCAAACAGCTCGTCAAACGAACGGCAAGCCATCCGGTGCCGGCTCAGCATGCCTATATTAGCAATAAACATCCAGACCTGCAGGTTGGATATTTGACTTCTCACCGCCACCACATCCGAACATAGAAAATCTCTGAGTGACAGGCATGCGGCCAGTTTAGGTCCCCTGGAATTTTCCTGGATAGATCGCCAGTAATAGTAATGGGACAGCACTCTTTCAACAGGATCACGCATGAAGGTGACAACCTTTCGCCCATGTTCCCTGCCGAGCAGGTAGTCAGCCCCCACATGTCCAATCACAAAGTCCTGCGTGTATTCTTTCAACGCTTTGTCAGGCCTGCCGAACTGATCCTTCCTTGAATAGAGCTGCACAAGCGCAGCACTGCCATGGCGAGCTTCCAGCATTTTCCTCAGTGTCGTACCTGCGCACTTTGGAATATGCATGATGGCAAACCTGTCATGCAACTGTATTCCCTCCGTGCTGTTCCCTGAATCTTCTGCCAATGTTATTCACCCATCAGGGCGGGAAGATGGTTCCAATATACGGCTGTTCCACAAAAAAACCTCTCAACAAACTGGAGCTTTGTACACATCGATCACGTATCTTACCTTGCCGGGTTCGGTATTCCATAACGGTTGCCGGTGTTATTATTCCACCCCATGAAAGTCCTCCACATCGGCAAGTATTATCCCCCGTTTCACGGTGGCATGGAGACCTTTCTTCAGTCGCTGGCACAGGCACAATCCACGGCCGGGCAGGACGTTGGGATTCTGGTGCACAACCATCTCCACCGTACTACCACCATAACCCGGGACAGAAACATCCGTATCACCCGTATCGGCAGTCTCGGCACCCTGTTTTTCACGCCCATCAGCCCCGCCTTCCGGTCCGAGCTGAAGAAAAGCATTTCGGAGTTCCGCCCGGACATCATCCACCTGCACCTGCCCAATCCGTCTGCATTCTGGGTGATGACGCTTGCCGAAGCAAGAGACATCCCATGGATTGTACACTGGCATGCCGACGTAGTGTCCTCCGAACTTGACTGGCGGGTAAAGCTGGCCTACCGGTTCTATCGCCCCATGGAACAGGCGCTGCTGAAACGCAGCCACAACATAATCGCCACCTCTCCACCCTATCTGCAAAGCAGTGAACCACTTTCCGCATGGAAGCAAAAATGCCGGATCATTCCCCTTGGCCTGGCGCAACGAGATATATCCCCGCCTGTCGACAAACCAAGCCTCTGGCACCCCGAGGTCCTGAGAGTGCTGGCTGTCGGCCGCCTCACCTATTATAAAGGCTTTGAATACCTGATACGCGCAGTAGCCCATGTCGAAAACATCCAGGTTGTTCTGGTGGGAGATGGCGAAAAGCGCAGTGAATTGCAACGCCTGATAGACAGCCACAAACTGGTAGAAAAGGTAAAACTCGTTGGGAAACAAGCGGATGAACAGCTTTTTCAGTGGCTCGCCACTTGTGATTGCCTCTGTCTTCCCTCCGTTGAACGAACCGAAGCCTTCGGTATGGTATTGCTCGAAGCGGCACAGGCAGGCAAGCCCGCACTGGTAACCGGTGTAAAAGGTTCAGGTATGAGCTGGGTGATCAGGAATCACGAAACAGGCCTGGTCGTTCCCCCTGCAGATGTTCCTGCATTGGCAGGAGCAATGGAATACCTGGCCCGGCACCAAACGGAACGCAGGGAAATGGGCCTACGTGCCGGAAAACGCTTTGATACAATGTTCACAATAG
>NZ_JBHNMF010000555.1:0-2047 GCF_048562965.1 Thiolapillus sp.
GAGGCAGGCTTGTACTCATCTTAGGGGTGAGTAGTTACAGAAAATCTATGATCTATCGGGACTTGACATCAGGAAAAATTATGATGAAATACCCATGGACTTTACTCATTGCCTGTTCTCTTTTCTTCCCGGCCGCCGCAATGTCCGAGGTGCTGCTCATCGATGCAGTAAAAGCGGAGCAAAAGGCAAATATACCGCGCCCGCACCGCGGTGAAAGCATGAAAACCGTGGAGCAGCGCTTCGGCGCTCCCGACAGTAAACACGCGGCTGTGGGTGACCCTCCCATCACCCGCTGGGACTACCCGGCATTTTCCGTGTATTTCGAATATGACAAGGTAATCACCGCGGTACTCAAGCGAAACAAGCCTGCCAACAGCCAGTAAATTTCAACCCGAATCATTTATTGTTGACTGTTTTACTGGGGTATTTATACTGCATGCCAATGTAAAGCCTGTTTCACCGGAGAAAGAATGACCGCCACCGATACCACACAAGCCCACATGCTCATGCGTTCCATCCTGCAACGTATCGCGACGGGTCCCGAACTGTCGAAAGACATCAGCCTGGACGAGGCGCGGGAGGCAACTGTCGCCATCCTGCGCGATCAGATCGATCCCGTGCAGGCAGCCCTTTTCTTCATCGCCCTGCGCATGAAGCGGGAAAGCAACGACGAGTTCAAGGGTGTGCTGGATGGCATTCGCGAAGTGGTGGATGGCGTCGTAGCCGACGTTGACCATGTGCTCGACATCGCCGATCCCTACGACGGTTATAACCGCACACTGCCGGCAGCCCCTTTCCTGCCCCCGCTGCTGGCGGAATGCGGCCTGCATCCCGTCTCTCACGGGCTGGACGCCGTGGGTCCCAAGTATGGCGTTACCCACCGCCATGTACTCCAGGCAGCGGGCGCCAACGTCGATCTGGACAGCCGCGCCGCCGCAGGCAGGCTATCAGACACCGACACCGGCTGGGCCTATGTCGATCAGGCCAGTTTCTGTAAACCATTGCACGACCTGATACCCCTGCGCACCCAGATGATCAAGCGCCAGGTGCTCACCACCGTGGAAGTACTGGCCAAACCGGTGATGGGAAAGCAACAGACGCATTTCGTAACGGGTTATGTACACAAGCCCTATCCGCCCATCTACGCCATGCTGGCACGCCATGTGGGATTCAATTCGGCACTGTTCATCCGTGGCGTGGAAGGCGGCATCATTCCCTCCCTGAGGCAGGACGGCAAATATTTCAGCTACCACGACCGGGGTGAGGAAATCGGCGTGGATATCCATCCTGACATGGTCGGTATTCAACAGGCTCTGCGCGCAGTACCACTGCCCGAGGATCTACCGAAAACCACACGCCCGGGCGATGAGATCGCCATCGCAGTGGATATCAGGGATACGGCCCTGGCGGCAGCAGAGGCCGGTATGGAAGCACTCAATGGCAAACAGGGCGTGACCTATGATTCCCTGGTTTATACCGGCGCACTGATTCTCAAGCACATGGGCATGCAGGACAACCTTGGCGAGGCAGGCGAAGCCGTGCGGGCGGTTCTGGATTCCGGCAAGGCTGCCAATCGGGTAAAATGATGGTAGACGGGTGGATCGCAGTAGCGGCAGAAGACGAATTGTCTCCCGGCCAGATGAAAAGGGTGGAGGCTGGCGGTAGGCGCATGCTGCTGTGCAATGCCGATGGCAGGCACTACGTGGTGGACGAGATGTGCAGCCACGAAGACTATTCCCTGTTCCTGGGCTGTATACAGGAAGGGCGGATCAAGTGCTCCCTGCATGGCAGCTACTTCGATCTGAAGACCGGCAAGCCGGAGACTGAACCGGCATACGAACCCATCTGCAGCTACCCGGTCAGAATAAAGGATAGACAGATCTGGGTTCTCCCCGGAAAACAGGAATAGCTTCCGGGAACATCCTGCACAGCTATTGACCCGGCGGGTTAATAATAATACCGGACACAGGACAGCCATGGCCTGCATACCCTGATAAGGAACGTTGGCTTGAACCTGAATCCGTGTCGGGTCCCGTGTGATTATATT
>NZ_JBHNMF010000556.1:0-2044 GCF_048562965.1 Thiolapillus sp.
AAAAATTCAATAACGGGAACATTTCATTCTGTGAGCCTCAAGCATGTTCCCAGGTATCTTGCAGAGTTTGAATATCGGTTCAATCGACGATTTCAATTGGATGACATGATTGAGCGACTCGCCTGCGTTGGCCTCAGGACGCCGCCCATGCCGTATCGTTTCTTACGAATGGCTGAGATTGGTGGGTAATCAAGTTTGTCTAAGCTCCAATTCCAGTTAGTTAAATCTGCTGAAGATGCGTCCGCCCAAATTGTCGGTGCTCAAACCGCCGAAGATATTGCGAATCTCTTGGAGGTTCCCGAAAGGCAGTTACTCCATATTCTTTATGCTTATCCCAACGAGAAAAAGTACAACTCTTTCGAGATTGAGAAAAAGAATGGTGGGTTTCGCCACATTAAGGCCGCAAAAGGTGGTTTGAGAGCACTACAGGGAAAACTGGCTCCGATATTAGTTTCACATTACAAGCCAAGAAATCCTGTACATGGATTTTTAAAAGGACGAAGCATTGTTACCAATGCAAAGCAACATAAGAGAAAGCGCTATGTGTTAAATATCGATCTCAAAAACTTCTATGAGTCAATTAATTTTGGACGAGTAATTGGGTTATTTAAAGCGAAGCCTTTTAATATGGGAAAAAAGGCTGCTGCGGTTGCAGCCCACATGTGCATATTCGAAAACAGCCTGCCCCAAGGTGCTGCAACATCGCCAGTAATCTCCAATTATATTGCTTCTGAGTTAGATAGAAGATTATCTTGCCTCGCAAGAAGATATAAACTCACTTATACGCGATACGCTGATGATATTACCTTCTCCTCCAATAATAGAAAATTCCCTGAAAAAATAGCATTTTTCGATGGAAACAACGCTATAACAAATAAATGTCATGTCGGTTCAATTTTAGAAAAATCCATACGAGATTGTGGATTTTCCATAAATCACAGAAAAACTCGCCTACAAATATGTGGCGTAAGGCAAGGCGTTACTGGGTTAACCGTAAACGAATTCCCTAACGTGCGTCGCACATACGTGCGTAATATTCGGGCGTTATTGCATGCTTGGAGAAAGTACGGCCCAGACAAAGCAGAAAGCGTTTACCGAAGCAAGTATGCCAAGAATAAGTCGCGTTTAACTGACAGTGAAAAGCATTATTTCAAGGAGACTCTGTATGGAATGCTCGCATTTCTGAATATGGTCAAAGAAGAAGATGCGCTATACCTAAAACTATGTTTGCAAGCAGCGGAACTTGATAACGACCCACCAGAACGAATTCAAAACATGAAGAAAAAGTACAAAATGTACGATGTATTCATATCCCATGCCAGCGAAGATAAATCTGATATTGTTTTGCCAATATATGAGGCATGCAAATCAAAGAATCTAAATGTGTTTTACGACGATGAAGAATTAGAGTGGGGAGACTCGCTCACTGAAGTATTAAATCGTGCGCTAGGTAAGAGCAAGCTATTTCTAGCAGTACTATCTGCTAATTCTATTAATAAAACATGGCCCAGAAAAGAAATCAATGTAGCCTTGTCTCTTCGGGTCGAAGGAAAACAGAAGTTTCTTCCTTTGATAGTCGGGTCGCCCAACATGAGTGGCTTAGCCTTAACTAGCGATCTTTTGCACATTACTTGGAATGATAACCCAGAAGAAATCGCCAATGAACTCATTGCCGCGCTGAAAAAATTTTCCTAACGACCTGGTCCCATATGATTATACCCAAAAGTTGTTCGGCGGAAGCATCTTCTTCAGAAGCGCTTCTTTCCGCTCTCTCGGGTGACTCATTTCCTACTCTCTCTGCCCACTCTCAATGATTATTGAAGTCCCATTCTACCGCTGCCAGCCATGGAGAGCGAAGCGAAGCGAAGGCTGGTAGACCCCAGTAGACGCGAGGCCGCACTGCTTCCCGTCGTGCGCATAGCGCCAGAGGGGAAGAAAAGTAGGCATCCAAACGTGGCGTCCAGTCATTGGGAGGCAAGTACGGAGCAGCAACGAGCTTGCGAAGTTGTTGCGTAGTGCTTGGTGACCAGGACGGCTGGGGCAC
>NZ_JBHNMF010000557.1:0-2041 GCF_048562965.1 Thiolapillus sp.
AATAACCTATTGTTTTTCAAGCGAAAGAAACAAAATAAACAAGAATATTACCAAGTACTAATTTATCCGCCATATTAGTCGACTCTAATATTCATTGCTCCAAAAAATTGGGAAACTTCAGCTAACGGATATATCCCTCAGGATTCAGCAAGTTTTACCGCCAGCCGGGGTTCTTTTTTCATCAGGCGCTGAAAGTCGGTCACCGTCAGCTCCACTTCCATCTCACAGCTGCCGTCCTCCAGGTCCTGGATCTGCAGCACATGGGTCTTCTCATGCAGCAGGGCCCGCAGTCGTCCGTCGGTGGGATCGAGATGCACATGCCTGCGCACATGCACCTGGTGAAAGCGTTCCTGCAGGGCGTCGATGAGCAGATCCATGCCGTCACCGGTCTGGGCGGAACACCAAACCCGGGTCACCATACCCAGCTCATCACGATCGACCCGGGGTTCCGCTTTTTCCAGCAGGTCTGTCTTGTTGTAGATTTCCAGCCGCGGCACCTTGTCAGCACCAATCTGCTGCAGCACGTCTTCCACTTCGGCAATATTTTCGGCGCGCCGGTGACTGGCGGCATCGACGACATGCAGCAGCAGTGATGCCTCCACGGTTTCCTGGAGGGTGGACTTGATGGCCGCCACCAGCTCGTGGGGCAGTTTTGAGATGAAACCCACGGTGTCCGCCAGCACGATGTTTTCCCCTTCGGGGAGCTTGAGGCGTCGCAGGGTTGGATCCAGCGTGGCAAACAGCTGATCCCTGGCATACACATGGGCATGGGTGAGCCGGTTGAACAGGGTGGATTTACCAGCATTGGTATAACCCACCAGGGAAACCGTGGGTACATCCGCCCGGCGCCGGGCCTTGCGGACCTGGTCACGCTGGCTGTCCACTTTCTTCAGCCGCCGGCGTATCTGGTCAATGCGCTGGTTCAGCAGGCGACGGTCCGTTTCCAGCTGGGTTTCACCCGGACCCCGCAGCCCGATACCCCCCTTCTGGCGTTCCAGATGCGTCCAGCCCCGCACAAGCCGTGTGGACAGGTGACGCAACTGGGCCAGTTCCACCTGCAGCTTGCCCTCGAAAGAACGGGCGCGCTGGGCAAAAATATCCAGAATCAGGCCAGACCGGTCCAGCACACGGCACTGGAACAGGCCTTCCAGGTTGCGCTCCTGGCTGGGAGAGAGGGCATGATCGAAAATCACCAGTTCCGCACCCAGCGATTCCACCAGTGCGTGAATTTCCTCCGCCTTGCCCCTGCCCACGAAATAGCGGGGGTCGGGATTGCGGCGCACACCGGTTACAAGTTCGGCTACCTGCGCGCCGGCGGAAGTCGCGAGCTCACGGAATTCCTGCAACTCGTCGGGATCGGCGGCTCCCTGCCGGGAAACATGCACGAGAATGGCTGTTTCACCAGCCTGGGGACGGTCAAACATTCAGGAACAACTCGAATTCCCCGGCGTTCGCCCGGTCAGGGCAAATCCTGTCAAAGATTGCCGGGATCAGACTGCTCTCCGTCTTGGGAAGGGGCCAGGCGCACATTCCGTGCCGGCACGACGGTGGAAATGGCATGTTTGTAAACCATCTGGCTCACGGTGTTCTTGAGAAGTACGACAAACTGATCGAAGGAATCAATGGTTCCCTGCAGCTTGATGCCGTTTACGAGAAAGATGGATACAGGAATACGCTCCTTACGCAATGCATTGAGGAAAGGGTCTTGGAGGGATTGCCCTTTTGACATAATTTTGCTCCTTACTTTACTTATTATAATTAGGCATGCAAAAGATTCAGGTCAGGAAACTGTCGATTCATGCCCTGTATCTTCACATTCGGAAAACCCTGACCATTCTGTCACCGTTTCAGCAGCTGAAATGGAAAGGACAGGGATCAGCGAATTCCTTACATATGTTCTTTTTTTAATATAACACAAGGTCCTAGAGTTTAGAGTTTCAGAGGAGAAAAACCACTAAAAATCTCAAAAAATAGTTGACATAGCAAGGCGCGGCCTCTCAGAAGAGAAATCAACACAAACTTCTGGAGGCCGCTATGGACG
>NZ_JBHNMF010000558.1:0-2032 GCF_048562965.1 Thiolapillus sp.
GATGGATAACCATGGCGTTATGCTTCCTCCAGGTTTTGCGTGAGCCAGTCGTTCAATATCTGGCGGGTTCGGAACAAAGGATAGCTCCTTTTTGGAATATAATCACATGGTACCCGACAGCGGTGCCTGTCCCAGCACCTCGCTCTTGTGCAGCAAAATAACCTCGTTGCAGCGTTCCGCCTCATCTAGGTAGGCGGTGCTGAGGAGTACACTCATGCCGGCATCCTTCACCTGGCTGTAGACGATCTGCCACAGCTCCCGGCGGGATACCGGATCGACGCCGACCGTGGGTTCGTCCAGCAGCAGCAGGGCGGGGGAGCGCACCAGGGCGCAGGCCAGGCCCAGTTTCTGCTTCATGCCGCCGGACAGCTTGCCTGCCAGACGGCGGGTGAAGGGCGCCAGGCCGGTCATTTGCATCAGCTGGTCGTCACGCTGCTGCCTGCTCGCAACCGGCACGCCCTGGAGATTGGCGTAGAGATCGAGATTTTCCTGGACGCTGAGGTCTTCGTAAAGGCCGAAGCGCTGGGGCATGTAACCCACGGCCGCCTGGACGGCAGCGGGTTGTTTGACTGCATCGATACCCAGGGTTTCCACGCTGCCGCCATCCAGCTCCAGCAGGCCGCAGCACAGGCGCATGAGGGTGGTCTTGCCGGCGCCGTCCGGGCCGATCAGCCCGGTGACGGTGCCCGCGGGCACCTGGATGCTGACGCCGTTGAGCGCCTGCACCGAGGTCTCGCCTTTACCGAAGCACTTGTGTACATCGCGCAGGATGAGCGCGGGATTTTCCATTTTACTTGTTGCAGTCGGGAAGGTCAGTAGTGCCGGCAGGCGATGTCAGGTCGATGTTCACCGTGGCTGGCATGCCCAGCCGCAGTTCTTCCTGCGGGTTACAGGCGAAGACGCGGATCTGGTACACCAGGCGGGTGCGCAGTTCCGGTGTTTCCACGTTCTTGGGTGTGAACTCGGCAGTGGGAGAGATGTATCCCACCCATCCCGGGTAGGTCTTGCCCGGATAACTGTCGCTGGTGATGCTGGCCTTCATGCCCGGCTTGACTTTGCCCAGCCGTGTTTCCGGCAGGTAGGCGCGCACCCACACGGGGTTAGCGAAAGCCAGAGTGAGTGCTGGTTTGAGTGGGCTGGCCATATCGCCGGGTTCGAGAATGCGGTGCGGATGATACCGTCGGCCGGGGCGTGCAGTTCCGTATGCGCCAGGTTCTGTCTGGCCAGTTGCAGCGCGGCCTCGGCGGCCTTCAGTTCTGCCTCAGCTGCCGCGATGTCTTCCTTGCGCGGGCCGGCTTCGAGCAGTTTCAGCGCGGCGCGGGCGGCTTCCACCTGGGCCTGGGCGGCATTGGCATTGGATCTTGCCGTTTCCACCTCTTCACGGGAGGCGAGCTTCTTGCCGACGCTGCCAGCCATGGAGAGCGAAGCGAAGGCTGGTAGTCCCCAGTAGGCGCGAGGCTGCACTGCTTACCCGTCGTGCGCATAGCGCCAGAAGGGAAGCAAAGTAGGCCTCCGAACGCGGCGTCCAGTCATTGGGAGACAAGTACGGAGCAGCAACGAGCTTGCGAAGTTGTTGCGTAGTGCTGGGTGACCAGGACGGCTGGGGCACCAATAGGTTGTCAAAGGCCGAGTCGATTTTGGGGACTGGGATGTCCCAAAATCTATCACGAGGTCGAAGACACGCTTGCGCTGCCAGCCATGGAGAGCGAAGCGAAGGCTGGTAGTCCCCAGTAGCCGCGAGGCCGCGCTGTTTTCCCGGCGTGCCTTGCGCCAGAGGGAAAACAAAGTAGGCCTCCGAACGCGGCGTCCAGTCATATGGGAGTCAAGTACGGAGCAGCAACGAGCTTGCGAAGTTGTTGCGTAGTGCTTGGTGACCAGGACGGCTGGGGCACAAATAGGTTGTCAAAGGCTGAGTCGATTTTGGGGACTGGGATGTCCCAAAATCTATCACGAGGCCGAAGACACGCTTGTCAGTCTCTGCAGACGCTGCCAGGTATCATGGGCGGACTTGGCTCTCGCCTGTGCAGCTTCC
>NZ_JBHNMF010000559.1:0-2030 GCF_048562965.1 Thiolapillus sp.
CTATTGCCGCATCTCCAGTTACCTGCAGACCATGGCAAATCAGGGATACAATCCGCTGGTCGCCATTCAAATGGCCTTTTCGGGACAGCTCTATGCTGATAGGGGTGAGTAGTTACAAATCCACCTTGCACCCATCCCTCGGTTTCTCGAAGGAATGGGGGCTTCATAGGTGCATGGGAACAGGCTTTTACGACACCCTCCGAGGAGGAGGGGACTATGCAGAGTCTTTCTTAGAATCATGGCTGTAGGTCGGGCTTCAGCCCGACAACAGCTGCCACAACGGAGAAATGTCGGGCTGAAGCCCAACCGACGGACACTTTCCGTGATCCGGGGTGGCGCAAACTCGCGACATGGAAGTCAGTCCAGCATTTCCTGCAGGGCGACAGCGTGCCGCGAGGCATTCCTTTCCAGGCGCAGGCTTTCACTGCGCACGATGCAGGCGAGGTCGTCCAGCGCATCTTCGAAGCGGTCGTTCACCACCAGGTAATCGTATTCCGCGTAGTGGGACAACTCCTTCTTTGCATCACGCATACGCCGTTCGATGATGGCGTCGTCATCCTGCCCCCGGCCACTCAGTCGCTCGCGCAGCGCCGCGATGGAAGGCGGGATGATAAAGATGGAGATCGCATCCGGAAAGGCCTTGCGCACCTGCCTGGCGCCCTGCCAGTCGATCTCCAGCACCACGTCCAGACCCTGTTCCAGCTGGGACTGCACGCCCGCCTGGCTGGTGCCGTAATAGTTGTCGAATACCTGTGCCTGCTCCAGGAAGGCGCCCTCACCGGCCAGGCGCATGAACTCGTCCACGCTCACGAAATGGTAGTGTACCCCGTCCTCTTCTCCCTGCCTGGGCGGCCGGGTAGTGTGGGACACGGAAAGCACCAGCCCGGGGTTTGCCTTCAGAAGTTCCCTGAGCAGGCTGGTCTTGCCTGCGCCCGACGGGGCCGACACGATAAAGAGATTGCCGTTATTCAATGTTCTGTACCTGTTCTCGCATTTGTTCGATGAGTACCTTCATTTCCACGGAAATGGCCGTGGACTCGCTGTCGGCAGACTTGGAACCCAGGGTATTGGCCTCGCGGTTCAGCTCCTGCATGAGGAAATCCAGCCGCCTGCCGACAGGTTCGTCCCGCTTCAGCACGTCCCGCACTTCCTGCAGGTGGGTGGACAGGCGGTCCATTTCCTCGTCCACGTCCAGGCGCTGGGCGAGCAGGGCCATCTCCTGCTCCAGACGCTGCTCGTCCAGGTTCTCAGCCACCTCGGCCAGGCGGTTGCGCAGACGTTCGCGCACCGCCTCGATGACCACGGGCATACGCTGGCGGGCCTTGTCCACCTGCGCCTGCAGCAGCTCGCAACGGCTTTCGATAAGGGCGGCGAGACGCGCTCCTTCCCGCTCGCGGGTGGCGACCAGGTCATCCAGCACTGTTTCCAGCAGGGCCATGGCCTGCGCCTGCACCGGCGTCAGGTCCGCGGCCCTGGCCACGGTCACGCCCGGCCACGCCAGTACGGCCATGATATCCGGCTCCCTGAGCAGGGATTCCCGGTTGCGGATGGCTTCCATGGCGCCGAGCAGCTGATCCAGCATAGGTTCGTTTAGTGAGATAGCGGCAATATTGGCGCCATCGGCCCTGTAGCGCAGGCCACATTCCACCTTGCCGCGGCCCAGACGCCGGGCGACGGCTTCACGCACCGCTGCATCGAGCTGCCGGAAGTCTTCCGGCAGACGGGGCTGTATCTCGAGATAGCGGTGATTTACCGAGCGCAGCTCCCACACCAGCTCGATCCCATCCTCTGTCCGGCCACCTCTTGCGAAGGACGTCATACTTCGTATCATCTGTTCCCTGCTCCACCAAATTACTGCACAAATTTCATACTCTTTATGATACTTTGGTTTATCTTGGGATGCCCTTTTTTAACTGAAGTTTCCCAGAAATTATTCAAGCCACCATGCGCAGCAGCACAGTGACCAGAGAATTTCCGGGGGGATTGCCGGGTTTGGGGCAAACCCTGGCAAAATTCTCATCCAAAGCTGC
>NZ_JBHNMF010000560.1:0-1122 GCF_048562965.1 Thiolapillus sp.
AGCCGAGCTTGATGCCTTCATTGCTAAACAGGAGGCATTTATTCGGGACCAGGTGGCCAGGGCCAACGATGGTTCTGTTGCCGTTGCTGGTGGTAAGGAAGCGGCCCCGGTTTCCACCAAATACAAATGTATGTCCTGCGGTGCCTGCCTCTCCCGGCGGCCGAGCCGCAAGAAAGGTCAGTTCTGGTGGGGATGCAGCAATTTCCCAACCTGCGCACAGACCTATCCAGACGTTAAAGGAAGGCCCCACTACAGTAAGGGCCGCAATGTTCAAAAAACTCAGTAAAAGAGAATATTCATATGAACGCTGAAGATCAAAAAAACGTGACGAATAACGAAGACCCGATTTCTTCCAAGCTCGCCGACGCCATGACGCCAGGCTATCAGGCCGAATTCGATCCGGAAGAAGCGGAACGCGCCGGCGCATTTGTCGAGGACGCCCTTTCTGAGCAGGACGCCGCAGAGAGCGGCGCCGATCTGATCGACGCGACTGTTCCGGAGGTGTAAGTCATGGTTGCCAGGAAACCATCGAAAAAACCTTTCCACGAGACCGTTGCTGAGCGACTGATTCAGCAGCTCAAGGACGGTACCGCGCCCTGGCAACGGCCCTGGATGCCCGGCGAAGGCGCTATACCGATGAATCCAACGACCGGGAAACGTTACAAAGGTATCAACGCCGTTTTCCTGCTTTCGCAAGGTCACGGTGATCCCCGGTGGATGACCTATAAGCAGGCGGCGGCTGCCGGCGCACAGGTCCGTAGGGGAGAAAAAGGCACTCCCGTTCAGTATTGGAAATTTACGGAGCAACAAACGAAGCTCGATGACAACGGCAAGCCTGTCCTCGACAACGACGGGCATCCCGTCAAGGTCTCCGTGGCACTTGAACGCCCTCGCGTTTTCTTTGCGACCGTATTCAATGGCGAGCAGATCGATGGGCTGCCGGCCCTTGCGCGCAAACCTGTTCAATGGGATGCCCACGAGCGTGCTGAACACATCCTTAGTGCGTCTGGCGCTACCATCCGGCACGCCGAAGGCAACCGTGCCTTCTACCGTCCGGCTACCGACAGCATTCACCTTCCGGATAAGGGGCAATTCCCCACATCCGATAACTACTACGCTACA
>NZ_JBHNMF010000560.1:1132-2029 GCF_048562965.1 Thiolapillus sp.
CCCCTTCGGCTCCGAGGGATACGCCAGGGAGGAGCTGCGGGCGGAGATCGCGTCGATGCTCGTTGGCGAAGCGTTGCGTATTGGCCATGATCCCGGCCAGCACGCCGCCTACGTCCAGTCGTGGATCAAGGTCCTGGAAGACGATCCGCTGGAAATCTTCCGAGCCTCGGCCGATGCGGAGAAAATGCATGAATTTGTGCTCGCATTCGAGCAAAAGCAAGTCCAGGAACACGATCAGCAGCCGGAGACCGCCGTGCATAACAGCTTCGCCACCGAACCCGATACCTTGAGCGCCGAAGCGTGGACGCTTCACCACGTCCAGAATGCAACCCTGGATAACGCGCTTCAAACCGCATCCCTCGAACAGATCGACCGTGTTATTGACACCCTCGCTCAGATGCGGCCACTGAACACAGAAAATGCCTTTTGGTCAAATCACGGGCTGCCCCAGGACATCGGGGCGCTGGATGCCAAGATCGATGCGGCGGCCGGTTATTTAATCGAAACACGTCGGCCTGACGCTGTTCTATCGGTGGCCTTTCTTAACCTGAAGAATGGTGATGCTGATGCCTATGAAAACGATAGGGAGGCGTTTCGCCGGGCGTCCGAGAATGCGCTTGGCTTTGCCCTCCCTGAAAACTGGACCGGACAAATACATATCGCGGGCGTAATCCGCGAAAACGGGGTACTGCGCGAGGCCAACCTGGCCGAAGAGACCCCGGACGCCTACCAGCTGTACGCACGTCAGCATACCGGAGGACCCGATGCCGCTACCTGCTTAACGACAGTTGATGACCTTATTCTGGCGAACAACCTTGCTGACCGGCTGGCCGTCATCCATGCCCATGCCGAAACGAACCCTTACGAAAAAACCGCCCGGCTTGCCCGATTGAATGA
>NZ_JBHNMF010000561.1:0-2027 GCF_048562965.1 Thiolapillus sp.
CCATGTCCCGCAGAAAAACATCGGGCACATCACGCCCATTCAGGCGCTTAAGGATTGGCACAAAAAACAACCGGAATTATTCAAAAAGAAAATCTATGATCTATCGGGACTTGACATCTAGGGTCGTCTTCTTGAATGCGTTGCCGATCACTGGTAGCAATGTCCGGCTCATCATCCAAATCAAGGAAATCTGCTTCTATCTGACCAGTCAGATATTTCGTGTAGAGACGACCGTCATTCAACTTGTCGAGAATGTTTTCATGAAAGAGCCTCCCACGAGCGAATACGACGATTCCATTGAGATTTCCAGCCTCGTCGCTATCCAGATCTTTTGGCTTCGCCACCGTTCCCAGCCAGCCTTTTACCAACCTATCCGAATCCCAGGCATCCAACCTGTTGGGCAGTGCCTCCTTTTCCAGCAATTTTCCGGCAGAAGAGGTATCGACATCACTACCTTCCAATTCCCAGAGAAACTGGACCTTGTTCAAGTCTTCCCTATCGGCAATGGTCACTGGGTCACCGTCGATATTGATCTTGAAATCATGCGTCTCACCAATTATCGAGAATCTTCTCGCCAACCTCTTGCGCAGTGCCGATATGCTACGACCCAACCTCTGCCGCTTGATGTCCTTCAGCAAAATATGCGTTCCCTGCTTCACGTCGATCTTGTCTTGCTCAAGGGATTCAGGGCTGTAGTACTGGCTGTTCTCGTCGACGGATGCCTTGATGCCATCGACAGTCATTCTAAGGCCATGTGCATCACCATCCTTGAATGATTGAACCTCTATCACATTCGCAACCGAAAAAAGCGATAACTTTCCCAGCCCTTTTCTGCCCATCACAGGACGCCCTTTGGCAGTTCTAGTGCCATGCATGGGATCCATCTTTCGACGCCGATATCCGACACGCAAATACTTTTCGTTCATGTCATCAATGCTCATTCCAATACCGTCGTCTTCAATTTTGATCCACTTAGAATCTGGATCAATCGTTATATTCACGGCAGTCGCATCGGCATCCCAAGCATTGGCTACTGCTTCTGTCAGAACAGCAGCCATGTTGCTGTAGAGATTGATTCCGAGATGATCAAGCACATTCAGATCAACCGTCATGCGATATTGGCTCATTATTCTTCCTCCTCATGAAATATATCCATCTGAGGCGAAGGCGGCTCTGCGGCCTTGGGAATGTCGCGTTCGGAGTAGGACGGAATCTCGTAAACCTTGGCCAGCTTCCGTTTCTTTCTGGTCGTTTTCTTTTTCTCAACGGCCGCCTTCTTGGGATGCAGGCCTTGAGCAACCTCTTCCTCATAGCGCTCATGATTCAGTTTGAGCAGGCGTTGCAATATTTTACGGCGAGCTTCTTCTGAAATAGTGAAACGGAAGCCTTGTTTGGTTTCATAAAAACCATGCCTAAGATCTAGGTCTCCCCAACCATAAGCTAAAGCAACGGTATTATCCATTTCTATATGTAACTCTCTTAGCTTCTTAATCAAATCAGATTTTTCACTTTTTTTATCCACTAGATTGTAAACAGCAGTTGCTCCCTTCCCTAATTCTCTCATGACTTCATCTCTGAACTCATAAAGGGTTATTCCAATTTCTTTCAAACCCGGAGCAGGCCGGCATGGAATCGGAAAAGTGTCAAAACAGGTGGAAGGCGAGTATTGCGGACGTGTTTCTAGTTTATTTCCATACTCCAGCACCCATATCCAATGAATTTGGCTTTGCAAAATTGCAAAATCCTCCCAGCGATCAAGAGTTACAACAGTTGCAGTATGCGCAACAGTAATACCGGGGCTATAGAAAAAGAACACATGATGTTTGCTCGTAAATGGATGAACAAGATACCTGTTCATTGTGTTTATTTTTTGTAACTACTCACCCCTATCAGCATAGAGCTGTCCTGAAAAGGCCATTTGAATGGCGACCAGCGGATTGTATCCCTGATTTGCCATGGTCTGCAGGTAACTGGAGATGCGGCAATAGGCCTCGGCGTGCTTTCTTGTCCGGAAGCACCCCGACACC
>NZ_JBHNMF010000562.1:0-2020 GCF_048562965.1 Thiolapillus sp.
TAGCCACGGCTGCCCGCTTTTCAGCGGTTGAGTGCGCTTGTGGTAGTGAAGCATGCGGCGCCGGAGTAACACCAGGCGGAGGCTTGGGAACAGATTTTTTATGTCCCGTCACATTTGATGTAGTGGCAAATGGTAGGTCGAGAATGCCATCATCAGCCAATACTGTTCCAGACAGTAATGCTAGGCATGTGCCAGTCAATATTACGGTTTTCATCAAATCCCCGCGAGGATACCCCGACCTGCCGCACCAGCGGAGGTGGGGGAGGAATCGCAGCCTCCAAAGTTGTAGTGATAACCATCTGCCGACTGGGTCTTGCGGCAGAACCTGTGGGCGATGCCCTGTACCACGCCGTTGGCCGTGGTGATATTGAAAGACCCGGATGAACGCACGGCCACCCGGCCCTGATAGGTGCCCTGTTTCTTGCCAGTGGTCACGCGGGCATGAACCAGGTCGCCGGTACGAAACCCCCGCACCGTGGCCTGGCGGGGCTTCGGTTTTGTGCGCGGAAAGCCGAACTTGTCCATCCGGCAGAACTGCCGGGAGCCGTGCCCGGTGGCCCGGATGATCAGCGGGCGCAATGCCCGGGGGATGCGCACGGCGCTGCCGGCCTCCCCGACACAGGCCGCGTCGATCCAATGGTCCTTGGCATAGCCCTGATCCGAACGGTTTTTCTTGGTGCGCCCGCCCGACCAGAAGGTGGTGGGCAGCCCCAGGGTCTGGAGCGCCCGGCCGGTGGCATACCGTGTGGCATTGACGGCGGCGGCATCCCGCAGCGAGGGCCGCAGGCCTGCGAAGACCTTTTCCATATTCCGGGCACGGGTGGTATCAATCTTACGGTGAGACGCCCGGAGCTGCGCCAACCACTGTTCGGGCAAGGCATTGCCCTTGGCCTCATTGCAGGTACGGCAGGCAATGACCTGGTTGGCCACCCGGTTCGAGCCGCCCCGCGACCGGGGCACGACGTGTTCGCGCTCCAGCACGGGGTCATTGGCCAACCCTCCGCAGTAGGCGCAGGTATGGCCATGCCGATACAGCAGATATTCCCGCAACTCCCAGTCGGCCAGGGTGCCACGCTGATAGTCCGTGCCCTGCAGGTTGGGATTCTCGATGAGCTGGGTATCGAACCGGACGGTTTCCACGGCCACCGAGGTCAGCGGGCACAGGCGTTGCAGGCGCCGCGCCCAGGCCTGCGCATTGTCCATCCGCGATTGCAGGGAAGGAGGCAGCCAACCCGCCGGCCGGGTGCGGTTGAGAAAGCGCGGGGCGCGGTAGCGGGTCTTGCGGCCACGGCGCCCCCGGCGGATGGCCCGGCGGCTGTCCAGGTTTTTCTTGATCGTCTGGCCCCTATGGGACAGGTTGGCCGCCCAGACCACCTGGTCGCCCCGCGGGTACCGGGCCACCAGGGCAAGGCCCGTGGTCCTGGAGCCGGGATCCACCCGGGCCTCCACCGGCTGCACGTCACCCCCCGTGCGCTCCTTGAGGATGAGGGTGAAGGGCACGCGGCGGAACACCGCCGCCTTTCCCCTGTCCAGCAGCTGCCGCGCCCGTGCCGGATGGCAGGGCATGAGCGGCTGTTTCTGATTGTCGAGTACGAAGACCCGTTGCATTTTCCACTCCTAAAACAAATGGCGATTACTCGCCGGTTTTCTCTCCCGAAGGAGGTGATGTGCGCCTCGGCAATGTTATCCGGCGGTTTGGCGACCAACGCACGGTCCGATACCCATGACGGACGGTTTAACGCTGTTCCGCAGCGCCTGGGACTGGCGCGGGCATCCCAGGGTGCCTATATATTCGCCGGTAATGTGGCCCCGTCGCCCGAAGGCGGTGGCCGAGCCTGGTCAACCGGGCTTTCACAAGCCCCCACTACAACCCGGAGGGTTTAGTGGTAGGTGGTTGACTTGTCACCCCCGGACTTAACAGCCTGTTCAATAGAGGCTTCGGTTTCGTCGATTTCCTTCGCGGCATTTTTGTTGGCTGCCTTCCATTTCAAAGTATGGGGTTGTCGCCCTGGATACGAGG
>NZ_JBHNMF010000563.1:0-2016 GCF_048562965.1 Thiolapillus sp.
GTGAGCAGGATGCAGCAATCAGCGTATAGAACAAGCTCTAACGGGCAGTATGAACAAAATAGCAACTTTATTTCACCCGAAAATATACGGTGGAACAATGTTGCTTACTCTAAACTCTAGCCGTGTAACTCAATCCGGAATAAATGGAATGAACCTTACCCATGGAAAATGCCGGAATCGTATTGAGGGAGCAATTGAACAACCAGCGGCTGTACGCAAACCCGCCACTGGCATCCGCCGTGAGAGGCGATGCATCAGAAAAGCCAGGAGATGTCGGCCCATGAACCAAAAGGCTCCAGGGTACCCTGTACCTGATCCCTTACGAAGCCGCCGGTCTCATCAAAGAGAATAAAGACATCACCACGATACACTTCGACCAGGGCGGCATTGTCATCACCACTCAGGATCGCGGGAGAACCGTCACCAGGAGCAAGCATATACAGGCTCCAGGTTTCCTCACCCGTATTGAAAACGGTATGGGTGGCGTTATTGAGAAATACATAACCATGCTGGCGTGAATACTCGAGCAACCTTGCAATATGCAGATGAGTACCAAGCAGACTGGAGAGTTCACCAGCAGACAACTGGATTGTGGAACGTACTTCTCTGGGAGTGGCATTGAGATAGTCAGACACATTGAATGTTGAAGACGTGTAGTTTTCAGCCGCTATTCTCGCCAGCACTTCAAAATCACCATTTGGAGTACCTGCAGGTACTTCTACGCGGAAGCTGAGTGTACCCTGGGCCTAGGGTGCGAGATCCCCCATTAGCCAGTACATTTGATTGTCACAGCGGCCGGTGGTATTGAAAGTGCCTCCGTTACCGGTCGTAACGAACGCCAGTTCCTTGGGCAGGTCCGCAACGATCACCACATTTCTCGCTGTTGTTTTCAGCGCATTCTTGTAAGTGAGGATAAAGTCCGCTCTTTCACCGGGAATCATGATCGTCGGGCCCTTTACGCTGACAACCAGGTTTTCGGGGATATCCAGTTTGCTGACAAACACATCTTCCCGGCCTTCACCCACATGCGTATCGAAAGCACCCGCCGTGGTCGGGAAATTACCTGCCGGATCTCCTGTATCCCGAGTTTGACCCGTTACCAGCATCTGGCCATTTGGATCCACCGCGAGCCCCAGGACTGTGTCATAACCTTTTCCACCAAGAAAGGTACCGTATAACAGGTGATCCAGACCGGGTGTCAACTTGGCAATATACGCATCCGTTGCTGCATACAAATAGGTATCCTGATTGAAAATCGGATTGTAGGCATCCACAGACAGAGGCATGCTTCCGGACCCCACTGTCGCAGTGATGAATACATTTCCCTCTGGATCCAGCGCCAAATCAGGCGAGGGATAATCACTGTCCCAACTGGAGCCCGTATCCCCCAGGTAAGTCACAGCCTGTACGTCGGAGAGATTGGCATCGAGACGCAAAACGAACAAGTCATAGTAGTTCAGCGAGCTTTTGTATATAGCCTGAAATCCTCCCCTGACTGGTAAACCACTGGAGTTCGCCCATCCTGCTAGGTAAGGCCTTCCTGTCCCATCAAGTAAGAGATCAACCCCCACCACATAACCTCTGCCATTCGAATAGCCACAGTTGTAGCCCGGCAGTCCGACGAGGCTAGAAGCCTGCAATGAGGAAAGGTTGCTATCAAAACGGGAAACAAATGCGTGATGACAACCGGAAAGGTTTTCCTGGAAGGCACCCGTGGTCGTCGGGAAACTGCCGTAAGTTGCGCCATCTGTATTGTTGTAGCTGGCACTGGTATCTCCCGCAACAAAAACCCGCCCCTGCCCGTCTACCGAAATCGAATGTGCCGCATCATCTGCTTCACCACCCAGAAACGTAGCACCCAGCAGAGAGGAAAGATCATTCGAAAATTTAGCAACAAGGTAAGCGCCAAACAATCAGCCCTATTGCATTTTTTTGACAGGCGTGTTCCAGGGTAGCAGGGCTTCAATGTCCTCAACCGTCCTGGCATTGCCGATGTGCTGCAGCACATGGTGGAGG
>NZ_JBHNMF010000564.1:0-2011 GCF_048562965.1 Thiolapillus sp.
TTGGGCAAGTAATCAATGAAATGGGATAACTCACCAGCCAGCCTTCTCAGAAGGCTGGCATCAAAGCCCCCTTATAGGGGGCAAAAGGCAAGTCTGCGTTCTTAGAACGCAGATTTTTACATATTAACGCCATTATCTATTTTTTCGCTAGGTATTATCCTGTAACACACCGCAACGTGATCAACACCTCGGGAGAAGAATCCATGAGCCATCCCATCGTCGAAGACCTCCGTTGGAGACACACTGCCAAGAAATACGATCCGGCCCGGCGGGTATCCGAAACCGATATGGAGGTACTGTTCGAAACCCTGAGACTGTCTGCGTCTTCCATCAACTCCCAGCCCTGGCGGTTTGTGGTGATAGAAAGCGATGAAGCCAGGCAGCGCATACACGACACCTTCGTACACAAATTTCAGTTCAACCAACCCCATGTCATGGCAGCGTCGCAGATCATCCTTCTTGCCCACAACCCGCGCTACACCCGGGAAGACTATGCCGAAGTGGTGGACAACGGCATCGAGGACGGCCGTACAAAGCCCGAGGCGAGGGAAGATGCCTTTGGCGCTTTTGCGTTTGCCGAAATGAACATGGATGAAAACGGCGATACCCATTGCTGGACCAAGGCCCAGCTGTATATCGCCCTGGGAAATATCCTGCATACTCTGGCCCGACTCCGCATCGATGCCACACCCATGGAAGGTATCGATACCGAACTCGTCAACCAAGCTTTCGAAAAGGAGCTGGACGGCTATCAGTGTGATGTGGCTCTGGCCATGGGCTACAGCCACAAGGACGACTACAACGCAAAGCTGCCCAAGTCACGCCGCCGCCTGAACAGCATCCTGATTCGTATCTGACCGAGGAAAAACCATGAAGATTCTCATCGTTACCGCCGGCTATTCTATTTTCGACGCCAAAGGCCAACTAAACGGCTTTCTGGCCTACCTGACCGAAAAAAACCTGTCGGCAAAGGGGCACCGTGTGAAATATTCCGATGTCACCAAGGACTGGAACACGGACAGAGATGTGGACAAGCTGCTCTGGGCGGATGCCATTGTCTACATCTTGCCCATCATGTGGTTCAACATGCCCGCGCCCATGGTCCGGTGGCTGGACGAGGTGCTGATCTACAAGAAAACATTTGTTATCACGGACGACTACGGAGAAGGCGGCCAGGTGCCGGCAGACAAATTCTTGATCGTGACCACCTCAAACATGAAAAAGAGCGACCTGGGAAAAGGCTTCGTCCTTAAGAACGCGCCGCATATCGATGACGTGCTGCAGCCGCTGATCATGACCAACCACTACCTGAGCATCCGCGAACAGATTCCCACGTTTCACGCCGACAATGTCATTGCCGGTAATACAGACTGGATCGAAGCAGCCTATATCGAACACCTCAATGCTCATTTCGGGGAAGCCGCTTCCATTGCAACATGAGAGGAGCTGCGGTGGAAACTGCTTTCCAGCAACGCATTGAGCACAGTTCCTGTACACAGAGAGTCATTGCAACCGGTGACACCGAATAACGCCACCGGCCTGAACATCTCGCCTTCAAGGGCCAGATCAAGAATCTCCTCGGCGGACAATGCAGGACGTCCCGCGTGCTCGGCCAGTGTGAAACGGATGTTGCCGATGCCATCGAAAGCCCGGTAGATCACTTCTGTGCACACCAGCCTGTCTGAGCGGAAGAAGTCGAAATCAAAATTGTATCCCTTGCCTTCATGGGTGCAGGCGCGGGAGATGGCTATCCTCAGCTCATCTTCCGTGCACCGGGGCCGGAGCACCACTAGCCCGCATCGCTCACCGATCCTCTGATTCCAGCGTTTTTAAGCGCCGGGACGTGGCCAAGATAGCCCGATAGCCCGTTTCTCGTGCCAATGTGCTCGCTACAAGCGTGTCTTCGGCCTCGTGATAGATTTTGGGACATCCCAGTCCCCAAAATCGACTCGGCCTTTGACAACCTATTGGTGCCCCAGCCGTCCTGGTCACCAAGCACTACGCAACAACT
>NZ_JBHNMF010000565.1:0-2011 GCF_048562965.1 Thiolapillus sp.
GCAACGAGCTTGCGAAGTTGTTGCGTAGCGCTTGGTGACCAGGACGGCTGGGGCACAAATATAGGTTGTCAAAGGCCGAGTCGATTTTGGGGACTGGGATGTCCCAAAATCTATCACGAGGCCGAAGACACGCTTGTTGAAAATGGGGCTCCTCGGCAGATTTTTGGGGGCTGCCAGCCTTCGTTTCGCTCTCCATGGCTGGCACAGCGTATGCCGAGGCAGGTTACCGGGCCGGATGGCTTTTGTGCCTATTCCGGGAGCGAATCGAATAAACTGCCTTGGCTCATAGCTTCATTCCGACTCTCTTTGAAATATTTTCAGCCAGTCGCTGAAAATCCCATCTGGCATTCTGAACAGCATTGGCATGACTACCGATGGCGCCATCGGCTGATGTCAGTTTGAATATAGGCTTGCGGTGTTCCTGCGCCATTGGAATTAAACTTCGATAATGTTTTATTGTCGCCAGACAGTAGGGGTCATCTTCTGGCTTGATTTTTGAATCCTCATTCTTCCTCAACACCGCTTTTCGATAGACATTCGGGATGCGCTTAACCCATTTGTCATAGGCTTTTACCGGCCGATCCAGTCGTACACTATGCTGCTGACAGAGATAACCGATGGGCTGCATTTTCCCTTCAGGCAATTGAAAATCCGGGAAGTTCTGTGCTTCCACACTATTTTCCCAGTTATCCAGGCGTTTTTTCCACAGGTTTTTCCAACTTTCCAAGGTTGGTCCCAGGTTCTTCAAGCCCTGCAATGAAAACAGATCCGCACCCAGTGGAGTTGCGACATGGTCTGTTGCAATCAGCGCAGATCGATTGATTGCACCCAGGTTTGGGCCGATATCCACCAGAATAATATCAGCTTCTATTTTTTGTGATGCCATTTGCATGACTTGCCAAAATGAACTTAAAATGCGCATTGGACGGTAGAGATTACTATCCCCCATGCTATGCGGCCATTCATTGGAAAGAGCGTCTTCATAGCTGGAAAGCGCAACATCGCCGGGAAGAAGATAAAGGTCGGTACTCATGTCTTGCAATACTGGTTCTACAATATCGCCCACACTTGTTAACGGCTTTACACACTGGTAAATAGTTGAACCAGAAGCCTTCTCATTCCATAACCGTTCTATCTTTTCTTCATCGAGGAAAGCTGCAGTCAGATTGGCTTGTGGGTCAAGATCTGCGATAACAACACGCTTGTGAAGGCCGGCAAATGTCCATGCCAGATGATAAATTAGCGAGGTTTTACCAACCCCACCCTTGTTATTGAAGAATGTCAGTACGGGGGTCGTCATGATTTACCTCTCAGTACGCAAACAACAGCGCTGGAAGTTGTTTGAAACTCGAGATCGGGGTTGCCGTTTTCTTGCATTAATTTTCTGGCGGTGGCAATACCTCTGCCAAAGGACTGAATAAAGCCAAAGGTCTTTAATACATCTGCTATATTGGGATTTCTGTAATCTGTTATTCCCGAACTGCCGAAGTTTTCAATCGTTACATTGCCATAAGGTCCGCCGGGGCTGATGATTTCTATACGATCATTAAACCAATAAACCCGAACCGGTGAGTTGGTACTTTCATAGGTTCGATGCAACGCAGCGTTATACAGGATTTGCTGGATGGCTGCTGGCGGATAGGCTATTTCTTTATTATGTGTTGGAGAGGACACAATATCGATCATTGTTCGATTGTGCGCGCTTAGTTTTTCCTCTGTTCTACGCAACATTTCAACCAGTGTTCCGCCTATGTCTTCTTCATCGATTACCGGATCAGCCAACTCTATTCCATCAATACGCAAAAACTGCGCATAGGCGCCAGATAAAAAATCCTGCGGTGTTTTACCAATTGACAAAAGACCCAGGACGGTTGGTGTTGTTTCATCCGGTGGTAACTACTCACCCCTATCAGCATAGAGCTGTCCCGAAAAGGCCATTTGAATGGCGACCAGCGGATTGTATCCCTGATTTGCCATGGTCTGCAGGTAACTGGAGATGCGGCAATAGGCC
>NZ_JBHNMF010000566.1:0-2010 GCF_048562965.1 Thiolapillus sp.
CAAGTCTGCGTTCTTAGAACGCAGATTTTTACAGGAGCCCATTATTGAACTTTCCATCCGGGCTGTTAAAGTACTGAGACAGCTCGTGCAAAACAACACAACGATTCAAACTCCGGGTTCTGTAACCCGTAACGGACGGCTGTTTATCAGATTATCCAACCTGGATACAGGAGCAACAACATGCCTTCATACCGATCACTGCCAATCACCATGATTGAGACAGACGTGACCTATCACAAGCCGTCACAGGCATTCAAAGAAAGCGTGGATCTGGAAGATCCCGCCATCGAAGTGATGACAGACTTTACCAGGGTAACGGCTATCAGCGTCAACCCTTGCGCCAATCTGGAACAGGCGAGGGAGCGGATGATTTCCAGTGGCGTCCAGATGCTGTTTGTGTCCAACCAGTATCACGAGGTCATGGGCCTGATCACCATCAACGACCTCAACGGCACCAAGCCAATGCAGGTACTGTCGGAGAATGGCGGCAAGATGGAAGACATCATGGTGCGCGATATCATGACGCCCCGCCTCAAGCTCGAAGCCCTGGATTTTTCGGAAATCCAGAAGGCCCGCGTCGGCGACCTGCTGGAAACCTTCAAGCGCATGGGACGCCAGCATGCCCTGGTGGTGGAAAAGGACGAATCCGACGACAAGCAAACCATACGCGGCGTGCTGTCCACCACCCAGCTCAGCAAACAGCTGGGCTATGAGGTGCAAAGCTCTCACATGGCCAGCAATATCGCTGAAATGGCGCAAGGTGGCTGAACAAAAATTCGGTCATCTCCCGCCAGGACAACGATTCAGCTGGCGGGGCAGAATATGGCAGAAGACCAGCCCCCTCCTCGCCTGCGCAGAGGGTGATGACCAGCCACGCATCATTCCCCGTTCTGCAAGCGTTGTTCCGGCAGACACCGGCACGGCAGACGGTTCCCGAACTGACGGGGAAGACCCGGTGAGCCTGGCGCTGTTACGCGTACGGCAGGAATGCCTGGAGAAAATGGAACTTCTGCAGCTGCCTCAAGACCAATTCGAAGCAATCCGCACGATTCTTATCCAAGCGACAGAAAACACCGCCTCCGGTCATTCTGTGCAATAACCCAAGGAACTCAAATGAAAAAACTGCTCATTCCCTCCCTGCTCGTTCTGCTTCCCGCTCTTGCCAGCGCCCAGCCCCCCGCCGGCAGACCTTCATCCATGTCCGAGGCTTTCATGATGCAACTGGATGCCAACCAGGACGGCAAGGTCAGCAAGGCTGAATTCCTGGCCAACGAGGAGAAACAGTTCGACAAGATGGACAGCAACAAGGACGGCGATATCGACCGCGCCGAGATCGAAGCCATGGAAAAACGGATGCGCGAGCAAATGCAGAAGATGCGCAAGCATCCCACTGGAAACAACTGATGTTCAGTGGACGCACGCCTTTCCTGATCGGCTTTCTCGCCTGCATTGCCGCGATCGGTACCGCGCTGGCCTACTTCCAGCACTATCTCGGGCTCGAACCCTGCCCCCTGTGCATCTTCCAGCGCATTTCAGTGATGGTTGTCGGCGTCATTTTCCTGATTGCCCTGGTTCACAACCCGGCCGGTACCGGCCGGCGCATCTACGGTGCGCTGCTGTCACTGGCCAGCCTCGCCGGCATCGGCATCGCAGCACGTCATCTCTGGCTGCAGTACGGCACCCATGAGGAACTGAGTTGCGGCGGTACCCTGGATTTCATGCTGGAGAACGACCCCCTGATGAAAGTGGTCGCGGATGTCTTCAGGGGCACCGGTGACTGTGGCGAGATCGTCTGGTCGCTGTTCGGCATCAGCATACCGGGATGGACGCTGCTGTTCCTGCTGGGCATGCTCTTCCTGAGCCTGGGCATCCTGTTCGGCAGGCGCAGCTGACCGCAGCTTCAGCCGCTGCCAGCCATGGAGAGCGAAGCGAAGGCTGGTAGACCCCAGTAGCCGCGAGGCCGCACTGTTTTCCCGGCGTGCCTTGCGCCAGAGGGAAAACAAAGTAGGC
>NZ_JBHNMF010000567.1:0-2003 GCF_048562965.1 Thiolapillus sp.
TGGAACCTACACCATAGACCTCAACAGTTGGTTTGACGATGATAGCTGTCCGAATGGCGTCGCATCGGGCACTGGCGCTACATTGGGTACCAATTCCGGCAATCCTGAACTGGGGTCATTGAAAGATAACGGCGGTTATACGGAAACCATGATGCCGTCATGGAAAAGTGGCCTCATCAATGCGGGCAATCCACAAACCTGTACGGTACGTGACCAACGCTCAGCACAGCGCGTGGGCACCTGTGATATTGGAGCTGTGGAGCATGGCGGTAGTGTGCCACGGACGTTGACAGTAACCAACGATGGGACCTTGGACCCTGGATCACTCAGGGCAATCCTAACAGAGGCCAATGACGGTGACACGATTATTTTTGATCCATCGCTCAAAAATCATACCATCTTTATGCTGTCTTCCGGTTCCACCAGACATATCACCCTTGATAAAAGCGTCGTCATTAACGGTGACGTTGATGGCGACCACAAACCCGATATCATTCTCAGTGGAACGGGTGAGCACAACACGCGATTGCTGTACGTTAATCCGGGAAAAACGGTAACCCTGGAGGGGCTCAGACTTGAGAGCGGCTTTGCTGATTATGGGGGCGCCATCTGGAACTACGGTACGCTGACGATCAATTACTGCCGGTTGAGCCACAACACGGCAAGAGACGGGTATAAAGGCGGCTCTGGTGGTGCAATCTACAACGACGCAAGCGGTACATTGATAATCAATAACACGACGCTGGATCACAATACATCAATGACATCCGGTGGGGCAATCCAAAACTTTATGGGTAAGGTGATGCTCATGAACGTCACGTTGTCAGACAATGCTGGCGACCCCGACAGGGCCAACGAGGGGGCTGCCCTGGATAATTGGGGCGGGGGTATGACGCTCAAAAACACCACTCTGTATAGAACGACGGGTAACGGCATTGGTACTTTCTGGGGTAAAGAAATCAGTTCGGGGACCACGTTGATCAATACGGTTATAGCAGGATCGTCTGAAAACAACTGTGTAGGACATGGTGCTTATCATATGGCCGGTAATAATTGGTTCGATGATAATACCTGCGGGAGCAGCAATTCCGGTGATCCCAAACTGGGTGGTCCGTTGAGCACTGACAGCGGGTGGGCGCTGAACATGCCTGCCAGTAACTCCGGTCTCATTGATGCGGGTGACGATAATACCTGTCTGCCCCTGGATGCCAGGGGTTACAGACGGCCACACGGTGACCATTGCGACATCGGTGCGGTTGAGTTAGGTGCTACGGCTCCGCCAGCTACTGAAGAGGGTGCCGATGCCGCCGCTGCGAGCCATGGAGAGCGAAGGCGAGTAGTCCCGTAAGGCGCGAGCCGCACTGCTTCCCCGTCGTGCGCCTGGCGCCAGAGGGGGAAGCAAAGTAGGCATCCGAAGGCGGCGTCCAGTCATTGGGAGCCAGGTACGAAGCAGCAACGAGCTTGCGAAATTGTTGCGCAGTGCTTGGTGACCAGGACGGCTGGGACACGAATAGGTTGTCAAAGGCCGAGTCGATTTTGGGGACTGGGATGTCCCAAAATCTATCACGAGGCCGAAGACGCGCTTGAGGGAGGTGTCATTTCGCCACTACTGGCGAATCTCTACCTCCACTACACGCTGGACCTCTGGTTTCAACGGCGATTCCAACCAAGCTGTACGGGGCCGGCGCGGCTGATCCGGTATGCGGATGATTATGTGGCCTGCTTCAAACACGATATCAGAATTTATTAATTTTGCGACGTTTTAGGATTATCACCCTCGTTCACCAAGAGAAACTATTTCAAACGCGGTTACAGGTGCTTCGCCCTTTCTGGAATGTCCCCTAAACCCATGTTGCACATACCGGGTAATAACGCGCATCCATGTGATAGATCGGGCATGGTACCTATCAAGTTTATGTTGCTGCCTGTGTTTTCATGCTCTATCGCTTATAACTAGTTCCCGTCTATAAATGCCAAGTCATTGAAATTCAATTGAAAAACCG
>NZ_JBHNMF010000568.1:0-2002 GCF_048562965.1 Thiolapillus sp.
TGTTGGGTCAATAGCATAGACTCGGCGTACTATGATGTCAAGCCTCTACAGACATGAAAAAGCGATTGTAGATCCATCGAGGCAGGCTTGTACTCATCTTAGGGGTGAGTAGTTACCAAAAAACAACCGGAATTATTCAAAAAGAAAATATATGATCTATCGGGACTAGACAGCTAGATCAAGGCTTGGATACAGCAACCGCATGGCGAATCAAGGAACGTCTCGATTGGATACGATTAGCCAAAACACCCAGAGCAGCCCGTTGGCGGATCACGCGGTTCATTGGATACGCTAGGGAGCTCATTGGAGATAGTGATCTGTTGGAGCCTGTGCGTAAGGCATTAGCGACTTTGGAGAACCATGCGGAGCGTGTAGTTCGCCGATGGACATCAACCTATACCAACGCACGAATGGAAGGGCTGAACAGCCTGTTCCAAGCAGCCAGAGCACGAGCCAGAGGCTATCGAAACAACCGAACTTTTATAACTATGATCTACATGATTGCCAGCCCGGCGGGTTCCATACTGAAATCCATATGAAACGTCGAAGAGCCAAAAGCTGCTTCGGGAACGCTTGGAAGAACATGAGTGGAAGATCACCGAAACTGCCGTGAGTCTTGGCATCAGCCGAAAAAATCTGTGGGAGAAAATGAAAAAGTACGGGATTCAGGTTGAGCAACAATAAGCCTTGATTTGACAATATCCGCAGCGCTTGTCGCAATTCGATTCAGTACACTGGCTGTATCGTCGATTGTTTGTATACAGCATCGCCCTATTCCATCAGATAGAGCATCATGAACGTTCATCATGTTGATTTATGCAGGAAAGAAGCCTGGGGACAGACTGTTTTGCGGTACGAGTGAGTTTTTGCATCAGGCGAAAGGGAATGTGGCTGATGCCGTATTGCGTACTTATATCGTCCAGTATTGCCTTCCAAAGGTGTGCGGTCATTTCAGCGTCGGCTAGTGCTCGATGGTAATTTCCATCACTGGGGAGGTTTTTGTAACGAACCAGGGTCTCCAGTTTGTGATTTGGCGCATTGGGGTAGATGCGACGGGCAGCCAGCATGGAACAGGCAAAAGGTTCATCCTGTACATGATGAATCCTCTCGAATTCAGACCTGAGGAATCGTGCATCAAAGGACGCATTGTGTGCAACCAATGAGAAATCCTGAACAAATTGGGCGAATGAGCACATGGTTTCTTCACAGGAAGGTGCATTTTGCAACATGCCATTGGTAATGCCTGTGAAGTCTTCAATAAAGAAACTGATTTTGCGACCGGGGTTCATCAGTTGCTGGAATCGGTCAACGATTACACCATCTACCAGCTTTACTGCGCCGATCTCGATAGCGCGGTTCCCGTGATCCGGAGACAAGCCTGTGGTCTCGAAATCGAGTACTACAACGGTGCTGGCGCTGGAATCCACGTCCACCAAACTACTTTGCGGGTGGATATTCCGCGTAGCTGGGGAGATCATCCGAACAGGACCATTCGGCACGGGAATCCCAGAAAATACGGGCCTGAGCCGGCAGGGGAGACGGTGAATCCAGTGATCCTGCCGGTATCAGCACAGCATGAAGCTGGGGTATCACACGTGGCATGGGGCTGCCACATTCGCTGCAAAAGCAGTTAAAAAACCGTTCCGCATCAGGAACCTTGTAAGATTTCAGCAGTGATTCACCCTGTGTCCAGGCAATGCCGGTATGCGGAGTCATCAGCAGATTGCTGGCATGGCCTGTGCCGCTGGATTTACGGCAACGTCCACAGTGGCAGTGATAGAAGCGCAAGGGCTTCCCGGTGACTTCGTATTGTACGCCGCCACATAGGCAGCGGCCTCTAACGGTGCTGGGCATAGTGTTTTCCTTTCTGGCAGGTGCTCAATACTACGCTATTTCCTGGTGTTGTTATCGGTGCTGATTCGGGCATCGAGCGAGCGGGTGTGGCAGATTCCTGGATCTTTCTGCTTTTGCCATGATATGTCAGTGGTCTAGAGTTTAGAGT
>NZ_JBHNMF010000569.1:0-2002 GCF_048562965.1 Thiolapillus sp.
AAGAATTTTTTGCCCTGGCTGTATTTGCTCTTGCTCAATAATGTTGCCTGCTTTTAGAAGCGCAATCGTTGTTTTACCGGAGCCTGGTCCCCCCATGACGAGCAAGTGACCGGCTGTGCTCATCAGCCTCGTTCGTTCTTCGTCTAGGACTATTTCATCAGGATTTTGCACCATCACGCCGATCCTTCAGCTTTAGGTGCATCCTCAGTGGTTTCCCCTTCCTGTGCCGGTTCGCCCACGTCCGCCTCGGCAACCTCTTCTTCAGGATCAGTCACTCGCTTAATTTCACGTAGTGTGTTGGTTATGTATTCGGGCATATCGTCGGGGCTGCACTTGTCCAGTATGGCGGCACAAGCGCCCTTGCCTTTCTTGTCATCAAGGAATATCCGCAAACAAGCCAAATTTTCTTGAATCGTCTTAGTTGCATCTGGTCGGCTTACTGCGGGAATGTGGGTTGGCCACTCACCATTGGCGACCAAATCAAGTGCAAATTCCTGGAGAATTGCACCAGGTACGCCATCGATAATTACGTCCTCGAAGCTGTGCTTGTCAGACTCAAATGCATGATCCAATGCTGCTCGAATACGAGTCTTGTGCGGCTCAGGTTGTTCGTCATAAACGGCGAAAACCGTCTTACCTAACCCACGGAAATAATTTGCAAATGGCTCAAGCGAACGATCTCCTTCTACATCCACTACCGCCAATCCAAGTTCTTCAAGGCTTCGAAATTCCGCCGGCTGAAGGACTCCGAGTTTTCGAGCAGCGAGACTGATCGCATCAAATTCGGTTTTCCCCTCAGTGAGCAAGACACGTCTAGACAACAATGCCTCGCACAACGCTCTTCGAAACTCGATTCTATAGCGGCCTGCATTCGCCACCGATGGCGTTAGAGTGGCCTTTTTACCAGACAGCTGTCCCTGATGTCTTTGAAGAACGAGAATTTCGTCGGGTTCAAACTCTTCGAGCACATACGGCGAGTGAGAGCTGAAGATTGCCTGTGCTGCCGAACTTCTAACAGAGTGAATGATTCGCTTCTGGGTATAGGGAGGTATCGCTATCTCTGGCTCTTCCATCGCGAAAATAACTTCTTCTTTGAGTTCTGCGATCATTTTTAGGAGAGCGAGAACCAAAGTATTGACCGTGCCTGTTCCTTGTTTCCTGAAGGGCACCAGAACATCAGCGCCATTGCTGTCCTTGATTCCCGTGCTCATGAAGACCGTGAGCGTTTTTCGAAGGATTTCCCGAGTCAGATCGGATATCTTCATTTTGGGGTTTTCACCCCATTCTGAGGGCACGATATTTCGAATCGCGTTCTGCACCTGGGTCAACGTTTCGGAGATGCCCAACTCCTCGGCCTCAGCAACCGTTACATCGCGAGCCTGTTGGAGCACGTCCTCCCACATTTGAGGGCGTTTCTCTTGCAGTTTCAGAATGATATCAAGTAGTGACCCCCGTTCCAGGCTTAGTGCCCTACTTCCCGTTCGAAGCGTTCGCAGCAATAGAAAGCCGCAACGTCGTTTGTCGCTGGTGTAGAACTTGTCAGGTTCCCGCTCTTCGAGTGGCTCAGGCCAACAAAAGTACGTCTGCCCAATGAAATCGTCTTCTTCCAGGTCGTACATCCCGTTGAAGCGAACCCGCAAAGCGGGAACCACACCGTCAGCATCGGTATCTTCCGGTGGCCCGTCAATCAGTTCCTTGGCTTCCTCATCCCACCATTCAAGGTGTTCACGGAAATGTCTCAGCTGCTCCTTGCTCAAATCAGCGATAACAACCTCTATTTTGATTTCCGGGGGAGACGCTCCATCCTCAGCAGCCGTGTATTGGCCGCACCAGAAATCGTGCTCGTCTATTGGTGGAAAACGTCGAAGGCGTTCTGGACCAAGAACTAGGTCGATTGCTTCAAGAACAGTAGATTTTCCTGTGTTGTTGTCACCTACTAGAGCGGTATCCCCTGAGAAATACAGCTCCCCGTCCTGGACGCCACGAAAGTTGTTGATTGTCA
>NZ_JBHNMF010000570.1:0-1997 GCF_048562965.1 Thiolapillus sp.
CGTTCGGAGGCCTACTTTGTTTTCCCTCTGGCGCAAGGCACGCCGGGAAAACAGTGCGGCCTCGCGGCTACTGGGGACTACCAGCCTTCGCTTCGCTCTCCATGGCTGGCAGCGATGGAATCCCAGGCCAGGTAGATGCGCCCCTGCTCCTTCAGACGGCTGACTACATCAAAATCCGGCGCCAGGAAGATCAGACGATTCTGTTTTTGCCGAGGTTGGTCACCGCGGTTGTATAATATTTTTTCAGCATCCGTGAAGGCGGGGTTGTTCTCACCGCGAGAGTAAGCCGCATGTGTCGGTAATACCACTAGGCGCGGACCCGTACCATAGTCATCGGGAATATCGACAGATGGCGTGAACACGTGGATGCCGCCAAAATGATGGTTCCTCCCGAATACGCGAGTAACACGTGATTTGATCAAGATCTGTAGCTCATCACGATCACTGATATTCTGCTTCCGACTCTCCATTTCCCTGCGCAGATTGGGACGGGTGTCGAACCAGTACCGATCTTGCTCTGAATAAAGATAATGCAGCCGATCACACAGACGCTTCAGCACATCCTCGAATACACCTACTGTCTGTCCCGGCTGAACAGCGCCTAACAGGATGCGCTCAGCTTGAATACCTCGCACTGCCTGGTTCGCAGCGGCAGGGGCACTACCGAGAAAGACCGTGCGAGTGGTGCGACGGGCAGCCTGAACGCTGCCAAAGCGGGTATCGTGGCCATCTATCTCGAACGGTACGGAATGCGAACCGTCGATTTCACGCTCGATGACTGGCTCCCAGCCTTGAGGCAGATAGTGAATACTCTTGGTGCGCACATTACTGTCATCCAGCGGCAAGGTTCCCGGCATGATCAGTGCATCGCGGTTATCTGTATTCCACAAACGGTGGATTACGATGGCCATGTACTGGAGCACGCCTCGGGTGCGCTGGAATTTCTCCAGTGTCGACCAATCTTCGTACAAGCGATCAAAAATCTCGGGGTGAATGGGATAAGAACGTGTCAGCCGTTCAAAATACTCGTTTGACTGGGTTTCGAGCGGGAATTTTTCTGCGTGTTTTCGGTAGAAATCGGAGAACTGCCGGCTGATACCTTCCACTTCAGCCCGGTCGCCTGGATTCTCGAACAGGCGCCTGCGGACGATTTCGAAGGCTTCCTCGGTGGCAACAGGCTTCCAGACCGATTCCACTCGGGCAAAATACTTCTCCAGAGCTTCCAGCGCTCTTTTCCCCATAGTACCACCAGCCTCGATCTCCGACTCGGGAAGCGATGCCAGCATGATGGCATTGGGGACAGATTTCATTGCTTCAGTCAGTGCCTGGATGAAACTGACGTTACTGTCAAAAGTTCCTGCCTTGTATTGTTTGCCGATCTCTAACTGACGAATGAAAGCGACCAACTCATCTATCAGGATCACACAAGGCGCTGCCTGACGAATCAGGTTTGTCAGGATTTCCTTGCCCGGTGAAGTGCCATCCCGGTCACTGTCGGCCAGTTGCTCGAAGCCCGCTTCGCCAAGTAATTGCCAAGCTAACTCACCCCAAAGGGTGTTGATGGTTTGTTGCCCATAAGTACGGGATTGGCTGGGTGAAAGTTTGATGCCATCGATCACCGCCACGCGGGCCTTGGGAAGCTCCGCAATGCCCGCCTCATCGAGCAGTGGAGGAATTCCGGATAGTTGAGAGGTAGGCACTGAGCGCGAGGCCAGGTGATAAACAGCTAACAAGGTATGCGTCTTGCCCCCACCAAAGGCTGTTTGCAGTTGAACAACAGGATCCCCTCCCTGGCTTGCGAGCCGTTGCGCCACCGATTCCAACAACAAGTGCATACCTTCGGTAATATAGGTTCGCGCGTAGAATTGCTGGGCACCCTGGTATTCAGAGGGTGCTTCGCCATTGGCGACCTGAGTAATATCAGCAGCAAATTCTGACTGCTTGAAGGTGCCTGCCAAAACATCTTTATGGGGGGTGGCGATCTCGCGCCAGGGTTT
>NZ_JBHNMF010000571.1:0-1993 GCF_048562965.1 Thiolapillus sp.
CGACCGGGCCGCACCACCTGTTTCATCGGCTCACCGAAGATGCCGACATGCGCCTGCACATGACGCGGCGCTTGATTGCCTGACACGCTAGTCGCATAATCAGCGCCCTTTTCATTCCCCCAAGGACTGCCCGATGTGGTTTAGAAACCTGATCCTGTACCGCTTCACCCAGGCTTTCGACCTGGATGCCGAGACATTGGAAGAGAAACTGGCGGAAAAGACCTTTCGCCCCCTGGGTGACATGGAACCGGCTTTTACCGGCTGGACGGAACCTCTGGGAAAGGAAGGCAGGCAACTGGTGCATACCGTGGGCAATTGCATGATGCTGTGCGCCCGCAAGGAAGAAAAGATACTGCCTGCCGCTGCGGTGCGGGAACTGGTGGAAGCCAGGGCGGGGGAGATCGAAGAGAAGGAAGGCAGGGAGGTGCGGGCTAGGGAGCGTCGCGAGCTGAAGGAAACGGTACTGTTGGAAATGATTCCCCGCGCCTTCAGCAAGAGCCATCGCCAGTATGCCTATATCGACAGCTGGAACGGCTGGCTGGTGGTGGACACGGCAACGGCCAGCCGGGCAGAAGCCTTCATCGACCTGCTGCGCGAGTGCCTGGGCACTTTGCCCGTGGTGCCGTTGCAGGTGGCAGAATCACCCGATGCCGTCATGACCGAATGGCTGAAAGAAGGTGGCGTGCCTGGGGTGATCCAGATCGGGGACGAAGGCGAGCTGCGTGACCTCATGGAAGACGGCGCCATCGTGCGGGTCCGCCGGGAAGACCTGTTCTCCGATGAAATCCGGGTGCACCTGGAGGCGGGCAAGCGGGTGATGCGCCTGGCGCTGACCTGGGAAGAGCGGGTCAGCTTCCTGCTCGATGAAAAATTTCAGCTCAAACGCCTGCGTTTTCAGGATGCGGTGCTCGACGAGGCCGGTGATGTGGGTGCAGAAACAGCTGCCGAGCGCTTCGATGCGGACTTCGCCATTATGACGGGCGAGTTCTCCCGTTTTCTGCCGGAATTGATCACCTTGTTCGGTGGTGAGGAAAAAGACGGATTTTCCTGATCCTGTCCGGTCATGCGTGGCTGGGGTTCAAGGCCTCCAAATGGGGGCATACATCCGCGTCTTTGGCCAGTTTGGTGGCTTGTACCCCCTCTGCCCTCGTGGGGAGAGGGGCATCTACGGATAGGTTAACAAAGAAGCATCAACGCCCGTAGAGATCTTCCAGCCGCTCGATATCGTCTTCTCCGAGATAGGCGCCGGATTGTACCTCGATAATATCGAGAGGAATCTTGCCGGGGTTTTCCAGCCGGTGCTGCTGGCCGATGGGGATGAAGGTGGATTGGTTCTCCGACAGCAGAAAGGTCCTGTCGCCGCAGGTGGCCTTGGCAGTGCCTTTCACTACCACCCAGTGCTCGGCGCGGTGATGATGCATCTGCAGGGACAACTGTGCGCCCGGCGCCACGGTGATGCGCTTCACCTGGTAGCGTTCCGCCCGGTCGATGCCTTGGTAACTGCCCCAGGGACGGTGAACCAGTGCGTGAATGTCGATTTCCTTACGCTGTTCTTCGCTGAGCTGGTTGACCAGTTCCTTGACCTTTTGTACCTGGTCCCTATGGGCGACCAGCACCACGTCGTGGGTATCGACCACCATGATGTCTTCGATTCCCACCGTGGCCAGCAGGCGGCTGTCCGAGCGCAGGTAGCAGTTGCGCGAATCCTGGGCGAGGACGTCGCCGGTGATCACGTTGCCGTTTTCGTCCTTGTCGCCGATCTCCCACAGGGCGGACCAGGAACCCACGTCGTTCCAACCCACGTTCAGGGGAATCACGACGCCATTGTCTGTGTGTTCCATGACGGCATAGTCGATAGAGTCGGAAGGGCAGGCGATGAAGGCCTGCTTTTCCAGGCGGATGAAATCCGCATCGGTTTCGGCCTGTTCATAGGCCTGTTTGCTGGCTTCGAGAATACCGGGAGCGAACTGCGCCAGTGCATCGAGATAGCGGG
>NZ_JBHNMF010000572.1:0-1992 GCF_048562965.1 Thiolapillus sp.
AGAAATGCAATGAAAACCGAATTCGCAATCAGTTGATTGCAATGGGCAACCCGGAGCCTATCCGGGTAAATCGCAAATTCTCTGGTATTGGCAACACCAGAGAGAGAAACCCAAAAGGGGGTTGCCACCCCCGGGAGGACGTAATGAATACGTCGACAGATGAGGGGTATCTCGCCGCCAGCGAATCGGCTGAAATGGCCCAGGCCGATTGGCTGGGGAATGAGCTGGAGGCCCTTGCCGGGAAATCGGCTGATGCCGTCAGTGAGTTTCGGCGAAAGTTCCTCAAGTCGTCCATCTTAGCGCTCTATGATGGGCGCTCGAAGGAATGGACTCGACGAGAAATCATGGACTGGGTGGAGTCCGACCGGACCCACTCGTTGTCCTTCAGGGTCTGTGTCCGGCAAGAAGACGCGGACCCGGACGAGTTCCAACAGCTCCTGACGGAGGATCTCAAGCGAAAGGGGCTGATGTCTCGCTCGCAGGAGGAGATACACCAGGAAGTGCTGGAAAAACTCCGTGCGTTTCATCCCCAGGTGAGCTGGGGAACGCTCAGCTACTTCGACGCCTGCGAGGCGCTCGAAGAGTTCGAGCGGGAAGAAAGGAAGCGCAAGGCGGCTGAAGCCAGGCGGCAACGCCAGGCGGAAAAAGCCGCAGGCCTGCTGGAATCATTCCAGTTGGTATAACGGGTGGCGTCAGCTCAACCATTCCTGGTCGGGCTGACGCGCCATATATTCATCGCGGGTGTAGCGACCCCGCGGCAAGCAACGCTCGTTTCGCGAACGAGAGGAGAAAGGCGATGATTTACTCATCAAGCCGGTTCCAAACATGGGAGCGCTGCGGCGCCATGTTAGAGGCCCGGTATATCAAGGGCCTTGAGCCCGAAGTGACCAGCGCCAACCTGGTTTTCGGCAAGGCTGTTCACCAGGTCTGGGCCGAATGGCTCCTGGCCTGGCATGAAGGCGATGCCTATGACATGGCATCGGCATTCGAGGAAGAATGGGGGCGTCGCACCGAAGCCACCGCCATCGAATACAACACGTTGTTCGATGAGCAAGCCCTGCTCACCCTTGGCAAACGACTGGGAAAACTGTTTCCAGAAGCCTGGGAAAAGAGCGGCCTGGTCTTGGCTGTGGACCACGACAACCAACCCTTGGTTGAGCGTCACTTGATGGCCAAGGTTGGTGGCGTGCTGGTGCAGGGCTACCTTGACCTGGTGGCATTGGATAGCGATGGCAACATTTGCGTCGCCGACGTGAAAACTCCCTCCAGCGCCAGCAGCGAGGAGTTCGCACTCGAAGCGGACCAGCTGACCCTCTACCAGATTCTGGTAGAGGCCAACCAGGACGGGTTGGATCTGGACGGCCCAGTACGAAAGCTGGGGTTCATTGAGGGCCTCAAGCGGAAAAGGGAGCCAAAAGTGCTGCCACCGCTATGGGTGCCGGCCCGAGAAGAGCCCCAGAAACAGCGATTTGCCAGGAAAATTCAATGGATCGACCGGCAAATCCAAGACCGGCAGTTTCATCGCCGCTCGCTGGCGGCTTTCGATAGTCCATGCAACATGTGTGACTACCGCGAGTTGTGCACCACTGGCAGCATGGATGGCCTGACTGTTTCCCAAAAAAGGAAGCAGCGCGAGGCCACCCTAGCCGCCAGCCTGCCATTGGCAGCGAATGCCTGATGGCCCATCCTTTACCCGCCTGACCATTTTACGGTCACGGCGGGTTTTTTCTGGCCAGTCGGTTGGAATTGGACGGCACGAACGTATGCGAGAGCGCCAGGGTTGGGCCGGGGAACGGACGGCACGGTATAAAAAATGGCCAATTTAACAAAATAGTCGCAAAAACAATGGGATAATGAATGGAAAAAGGGAATTGTGGCCAAGTTATCCACAGCAAGTGTGAATACCGCCCATATAAAGAGAACAGTTTTTGACGTTTACAGATTGTGATGTCTGGCAGCACCCTCGAATAAAATGGATGCAAATCTGAATAA
>NZ_JBHNMF010000573.1:0-1992 GCF_048562965.1 Thiolapillus sp.
CTGTGGATTGAAGGCATCCATGTACGTGGTCATGCCGATGTGGACAATGAATACGGGCTGAGAACCTACAACGCGCCAGACGATGTGGTGATCAAGGGCAACCGCTTCACTGACTTCTACTACAGCATCGTCCTGAATCACGGCGGTTCAAACTGGCTGATAACCGACAACACCATTGTCGGTGACAAGGATATCAACATGCCCGATGGCCCGGCGAGCTGGGGTGGCGAAGGCATCGACCTGCAGCACACGAGCGGCCACACTGTTGCCTGGAACCGTATTTCCCGGGTGGCCGACGGCATTTCCTACCCCCTGAGCAATACGGACATCTTCAGAAACGAAATATTCGATGTCACCGACGACGGCATCGAACCGGACTATGGCTATACCAACATCCGGGTGTGGGAAAACCGTATCTCCAACGTGCGGCACAATGCTTTCAGCTTCCAGCCCATGAACCGCGGCCCGTGGTACTTCATCCGCAACCAGGTCGCCGCACCCCTGGAATCCACGCTGAAGATCCGCAGCACCAGCCGTGTGCTGCTGGCACACAATCTCTTTGTCGGCTGGGACAATGCACTCGGCTCCTCATGGCCCAACGAAGTCCCCGGCATCCTGACGTTTCATTCGAGCAACAACATCTGGATCAGCGCCAATGACGGCTATGCCTGGGAACACAATGCCGGCGGGCACCAGCCGGACTGGCGGACGCATCTCGATTACGATGGTTTCGACTGGGGCAGTGCAACCTATGCCATGAAATGGGCGGGCGTGCGCTATCCCCTGCTGACAGACTTTTCCCGGGCAACTGGACTGCAGACCCACGGGATTCGCATCAGCCGCAACAGCTGCTTCACGCAGTTCGAGATACCCATGGCTCCACCGGCTCCCATGCCATTTCAGTACATGGCGCTGAAACCGGGTTGCAATGCGGTGGATGCCGGTGTGGTGCTGGCAAACATCAACGAGGGTTATACAGGGAACGCGCCCGATCTCGGACCTTATGAACTGGGAAAGGAGCTTCCCCACTACGGCCCGAGAAGCAAGCTGTTCAGCGACGGTTTTGAGAATCCGTAGGTCCTAGTTTCCAAGCATCCAGCCAAACGGTGCTGGCAGGCACCAAGTCGAATTCGGACATCAGACGTTTGCTCATATCCGGCATGTGTGCCGCACCATAGAAGATGGCCAGCTTTTTCTTGCCCGCATCGATTTCGCGGCGCAACACCTGCAGCGCCTTCTTGTTGCGCTCGGCAACCAGCGTGCTGCCTTTCTTGCCCTCGACGGCGTCGCCCAGCTTGATACTCTGCACCATTTGCTCCGCCATGAAGATTTTCAGCGCCAGATCACGGTTACCCGACATGAGATTCCTGAGCAGCCGCATTTCACTGAGCAGTATCCTGGTGGTGTTGCGCCTGCCCATGCCCGCAAGACCCGCTTTACCGATCATCCCGATAACAGATTCATTGCGCTCGTCCATGCGTTCGCTGAATTCACTGGGCGACAGATCCGCATGCACAAGATGGGGAAGCGTGTAATCCACGTCTTCCAGCTGCATTCCCATGCCCAGCACATCACGCATCCAGCTCTGCGCTCCGGAAATGATGCCTTTCTTCTCGTTGCCACCCCTGGGGATACGCGTACCCTGTGGCGCCACGAGTTCATACAACACGGCGTCATAACGGGTAAAGAGGAAGTTGATGAGCTTGTAATAATCGTGTTCGCCGATATGCACGGCGGAAATCAGGTCCACGTACTCGAGAGAATGATCCTTGTTCTTGTCCCGGGGCACATAGCGCACCACGGCCACCTGCAGGGCTGCTGGCTTACCGTTTTCATCCCGCTTCAGGCGGACGAAGTCCTGTTCAGCCGGAGTCTTCCGCTGCCAGCCATGGAGAGCGAAGCGAAGGCTGGTAGACCCCAGTAGCCGCGAGGCCGCACTGTTTTCCCGGCGTGCCTTGCGCCAGAGGGAAAACAAAGTAGGCCTCCGAACGC
>NZ_JBHNMF010000574.1:0-1990 GCF_048562965.1 Thiolapillus sp.
GAAGGAAGCAATGCCTGGGGTGAAGTCAGCAAACTGCTCGCCAGCGACGGAACGGCGGATGACTGGTTTGGACACAGTGTGGCCATTTCGGGCGACACGGCAGTCGTCGGCGCCTATCTCAAGGACGTAAGTGCCAAGGGTTCCGGTGCAGCCTACCGGTTTTCCCGCAACGAAGGAGGCGCGGACAACTGGGGCGAAACCGGGAAGCTTGAGGCGGGCGATGCGTCGAGCGACGATCAGTTCGGCTACAGCGTAGCGATCGGCAACACAGCGATTCTGGTCGGCGCCCAATTTGCCGATGGCAACGCCAGCACATCCGGCGCTGCTTACGTCTTTTCACAAACGCAGTCATACCCGGTAACCGTGAACGTCGGCGACCATGGGTCGGTTTCCGCCAACAGCGGCGCCATCAGCGCCTGCACCAGCACCGGTGGCGTTTGTACCGGAACTTACAGCCAAGGCGCAAATGTGGTGCTGACGGCCACGCCTGATACCGGCTATGTTACTGCCTGGAGCGGTTCAGACAGCGCTGCCTGCGCCACCAATACCTGCACCTTCAACGCCATCGCCTCGGCCAAGTCCGTCACAGTATCTTTTTCTCAGGACACTTATCAGGTCACAGCCAGCGTGGATGCCAATGGCGTACTGGACAAGCTTTCGGCAACAGTGACCCTGAATTCTAGCGCCACCTTCACGGTGACTGCCAATCCGGGTTACCGCACCGACACGACAGTGGGCGGCAGCTGCCCGGTTGGCAGCAGCTGGAACGGAGCCGAATATACAACCGGGCCGGTTACCACAGACTGCAGCGTGAGTTTCACCCACACGCCAGAGAACAGCAATGAAAGCTGTTCTGGTGGCGGCGCAATCAAAAAGATCGAAGGAAAACACTACAGCGCTGAAACCAGCAGTTGCACCGCAGATTATCAGATCAACATGGGACCAACCGTAACCCTGGATAACGTATCCCATCTCACCCTGACCGCTGCGGCTGTGGTTCTGAATCCCACAGTAAGGGTGGCAAGCGGCAGCACCTTGCGCATCAACAGCAGCACCGACCGCGTGGGGGCGCTGAACCAGGCCCTGCTCGGTTCACTTTCGGGGCGAGCATTCGCGCCTACCGGCTGTCCGATCTGGAAAACCCGGTGGAAGGCCCGTGGCAAACCGTGGTTGCTGACGAGGTAAGCGTTGCCGGTCGCTTTGCGCTGTTGCTGGACGGGATACCCGACGACGAATGGATACTGGTGGCCGCTTCCGGTGGCAGAGACATTGATGCCGATGATGACGGCAACACCAACACCCCATCCACACCGAACAAAGGTACGCTCTACGGGCTGGCAAAGGCAAGAGAATGGCGCAACGGCAATGTGCGTGTAACGGCCCTTACCGATCTTGCCTGGCGGTTTGCGCGGTCGCTGATAGGCGAGGTGGCGCCCACTCAGCTGTATATCCGTCTCGATGACCTGGCCCGCGCGTTGATCAGTCAGGATATCAATGCGGATGGTGTTGTGGATCACCACGATATTCATGCCTTCGTGCCCCATGATCCGGCGCACCGTTCGTCCCTCAATTTCGAGTATGACGCTTTGATAGAGCCCGACGCCAACGGTGACAGCGTCATTGGTGCCCATCACTCAGGAGACAGCAATCTCCTGGATGCCTTGCTGGAAAAGAAATCAAGCGTGTCTTCGGCCTCGTGATAGATTTTGGGACATCCCAGTCCCCAAAATCGACTCGGCCTTTGACAACCCATTGGTGCCCCAGCCGTCCTGGTCACCAAGCACTACGCAACAACTTCGCAAGCTCGTTGCTGCTCCGTACTTGGCTCCCAATGACTGGACGCCGCGTTCGGAGGCCTACTTTGTTTTCCCTCTGGCGCAAGGCACGCCGGGAAAACAGTGCGGCCTCGCGGCTACTGGGGTCTACCAGCCTTCGCTTCGCTCTCCATGGCTGGCAGCGTTGGCAGCGCCTTCGCCCTCTACCCCGGCAC
>NZ_JBHNMF010000575.1:0-1987 GCF_048562965.1 Thiolapillus sp.
AGGCTTCCGCAATAAAGAGCGGTTTGCCAATGCCATTTACTTCCATCTCGGCGGGTTGGATCTTTACCCTGATGGGATTACTAGATGATGGGCGCCCACTCAATCAGGGGAAGAGCCTCTTTTTCTTCTCCTCCCAGGAGGAGGCAACGGTGACCGTCAGAAAGGGCGAGCCGGAATCCACACCGGCAGCAATGACCTTCAGCACATCGAGACAGCCCTGTGCCTCGGCATCACCCTTGCCGGCGAAGAAGCGCATCCCGTCCAGCAGCTGTTTCAGCCCAAAGGTGAAATAGGGCAACCCCCGGGAAAAAGCCCTCATCAGGGCATCACGGGCTTTTTCCAGGTCAGGCTGTTTTTCCATCAGTTGCATGGATGCGTTCAGGATGGCACCGTCTGGCAACCATTCAAACCAGTGATCCAGGTTCTCCACCCAGGATTTCCAGACATCAGCCTGCGAGCGGTATTCCCCCGTGTTTCTCCCCAGCACCAGCACATAGCCACCGATAGTGGCCGCCAGGGGATAGGAGATCTTTTCATACAGCATCTGCTGCGCCTGCTCCACGTCCAGCAGGCGCTGGGCCAGGTGTACCGCGCCCATGTTGATATAGCCCAGCAGGGTGTTGATCATGGGATCACCGATGGTCATTGCATAATCCAGCTCTTCGAAAATGCTGTGTTTCTTTATCAGGAGCTCCACCACTTCCTGTCCCTGTGGCGTCGTCCAGGGCGTGGGCAGGCTGATGAGCTGGGCACCAAAGGCGGACTGCTGAAGCAGAAAACGGCGGTCCATGTTGCTGCCCGGCCCCAGGAAGAAGTCCTCATCATCAGTGCTTTCACCTGCCTGAAGTCCCCCGTGCTTGAAGCGGAACAGGGCAAAGTCGCCATCTTCGAGGGAAGGCTCCTCTACGGGTATTGCGGTTCCCAGCTTCGCCGTGGCACTGCGCACATCAGGCGCCCTGCTCATCAGTTCGCCGAGTTCCCGGAGCACCTGATCACCGGAAAGCATCCCGTCGGCCGGGTTCTGATCAGGCGCCAGCCAGGAAAGGGCATAGCCGGATTCGGGATCTGCACTCAGCTGGGCATAGCTTTGGGATCTGGCAGCCATGGGGCGCATGTAGCCCCCGGTAGCCACGGCTTCCTGTGCGAACTTGCCTGTCATGGCATGCAGGCTCGACCATTCATGTGGGCCTTCATGTGGAATCGTAATGATCACCCGGGTATCCTCACCGGCCTGCACGGTGAAATTCTGCGTAATCACACCACCATTGGGCAGGGAAAGCTGGATGAGATATTCCCCGGGCACAATGTCCTGCAGCGTCTCTTCCGTGTACTGACTGGCATGATCGACGAGGGGTACGCGAATATCCGCCACGAAACGGGTCTGCTGTTCTTCCCCGCGAAAGAATACGCTGCCCATCAGCCCTTTCCTGGCCTGACGCTCGTACAGAAGTGCTCTGGCTGCTACATGGATGCTCATGTGCCCGCCTCCAGTTCGATTTCGATATCACGATAGGGTGGCAACACGGTTTCATCCTTGCGCTCCCCCTTGCGGCTGTCGACTTTCGCTACGAAATCGTAGTTGCCATGCGGAATCTCGATTTTCCACTTGTCCGGCTGTGGAGTACGGCTGTCCACAGTCGTTTCCCCGTGCAGGCAGACAAACTCGGCCTGGTCCGTATCGGCATCGGCACTGCAGGACACCACCACCGGCACGATGGGCTCTTTCAACCGCTGCCAGCCATGGAGAGCGAAGCGAAGGCTGGTAGACCCCAGTAGCCGCGAGGCCGCACTGTTTTCCCGGCGTGCCTTGCGCCAGAGGGAAAACAAAGTAGGCCTCCGAACGCGGCGTCCAGTCATTGGGAGCCAAGTACGGAGCAGCAACGAGCTTGCGAAGTTGTTGCGTAGTGCTTGGTGACCAGGACGGCTGGGGCACCAATAGGTTGTCAAAGGCCGAGTCGATTTTGGGGACTGGGATGTCCCAAAATCT
>NZ_JBHNMF010000576.1:0-1987 GCF_048562965.1 Thiolapillus sp.
AAAAGGTTTAAACAAGCGGATGGGCCTCGGGTTATGATCTGTACCGCCGCTGGTAGAGAGGGCATCAACCTTCAACACGCAAGAGTCCTGTTTAACTTTGACCTTCCCTGGAATCCAATGGATGTAGAGCAAAGGATTGGTCGTATCCATCGTTATGGTCAGCAGGACACGGCCCAGGTATATAACCTTGTGCTCGGCGACACTATAGAAGGAAAGATATTCCTACTCCTTGATGACAAGCTCAAGGATATTGCCCGTGCGCTTGGTAAATTGGATGATCAAGGAAATGTAGCCGAGGATCTCCGCTCACAGATACTTGGCCAATTATCTGAACGCGTGAATTATCAACAACTCTACTCACAAGCTCTCCAGGATCCAGAGTTAAAGCGCACGCGACTGGAACTGGAAGCAGCGATGACCAACGCAGCTGAGGCCAGAGATGTTGTTTTCGAGCTATTCCAGGATCTGGATCGCTTCAGCCTTGATGACTATGCCCCTTTGTCGCATACAAAAGAAGGTATGAGCGACCTGGTTCGTTTTATTACAGCTGCTTGCGAGCAAGATGGCATGACATTCCAGCGCGAAAATGAAACACACTTCGCGCTTGTTAATAGTCAAGGTATCCAACAATCGCTATTTACTACAGATAGAGACGAAGCTAATGAAAATGATGCACTGGAACTCATTGGTCTGGACCACCCATTCATAGAAAAACTTCTTAGTCGTCATCGGGAACTACCACCAGATGAAATTGGTCTTGCAATTCAATCACTGGACGGAGAAAACGGGGTGCTGAGTATTTGGTTAGTCGAAACCCATAACGACAAGGGGCAAACATTACACCAGGTAACCAAAATCGGGATGGATAGGAATGGTAAGCGCGTTCCGGCATGGGAAAAACAAGCGGAATCCTTCTACCAACATCCAATCGATGACAGCAAACTTGACGGCACTACTTTATTTACGATGACAGAAACAATCGTGGAACGGGAGCTCAAGCATCGAGGCATCATCAAAGATGATCAATCATATTCAGCGGAATTAATTGGATGGAATCAATTCGGTAACGGAACCGACTAATTATCTTACTTGATTACTCACGATATTCAGCCACGCATACAGAAATTGGACTATAATAGAACATACCAAAATAGAACCTACCAAGCGTGTCTTCGTCCTCGTGATAGATTTTGGGGCATCCCAGTCCCCAAAATCGACTCGGTCTTTGACAACCTATTGGTGCCCCAGCCCGAGTTCGTCGAAGCCGGCAAAGCCGCGCCAACGAAAAAGAAAGACGAAAAGGTCAGCAAGGCGGACGCGGCCATTGGCAAGATCCGCAAGCTCTATGCCATTGAGAAGCGGATCGAAACACTCCCGCCGGAAGAAAAGACCCGGCAGCGCCAGCAGCTGGCGCAACCGGTACTCGATGTACCTTAAGGCCTGGCTGGAGAAAAACAGAGCTATAGTCAAATCTGGTGTACAGCATGATCAGGCGGCGTTCCTGCTGTCATCGGTCTCGCTGTTCACTTCGATTCCGTCTCTGAACTTCACACCGTCGATGACCTTGGCCAGGTAGTGGAATCCACGGATCCTGCGCCAGCGTTTCTCCGCACTCATCCCCAGCTTGTAGACCATCGCCAACATGGTCTTTCGACTCACACAACCCTTGGCCCGGTCCGTCCGGTGGCAAATCGTGGCAAAGGTCGACTCGATCGGGTTCGTCGTCCGGATGTGCACCCAGTGCTCCGCCGGGAAGTCGTAGAAGGCCAGCAGGGCCTCCCGGTCCTTCTCCAGGCAAGTAACCGCCTTCGGGTACTTGGCCTGGTACGTCTGCACAAAATGATCGAAGGCCTTGTTGTGCGCCGAGGATCGGTCCTCGGCCATCCAGATTTCCTGCAATGCCTTCTTTGTCTTGGGCTGAACGGCCTTGGGTAGGTAATTCAGCACGTTCGCTGCCAGCCATGGAGAGCGAAGCGAAGGCTGGTAG
>NZ_JBHNMF010000577.1:0-1987 GCF_048562965.1 Thiolapillus sp.
CATGTATCTTGCTTATTATACCGCATATTGCATGTGGTATCCGTCATTTGAACGTGGTCGATGTACTAGTTTCTGAGGAAATTCCACTCAAAACGGCAAAGAGGAAAAAATGACCTATATGGCAACATTACTGGACAATCAATATATCTTTTCCTTTGTGTCAGGAGTGATTGGAATTCTACTTGCGTTGGGCGGTCAGAAGATTCTAAAAAAGAGAGGTTTGTTTACCTACTTTACGCAACATAACAAGCTGGGTTCCTCAATAGATAATAATCCTATATATGGTTCTGTCCAAGTAACGTGGAATAATAATCCCGTAAATCACTTATATTTATCAACAATAGAACTCATTAACAAAAGCTCAAAAGACTACGAATCAGTTACTGTGTGTGTGTTCACCGACGATACCACGCTTCTGGCTGAAGAAACCGAAATTGAGGGTTCTATTCATGTTCTTGGTTACACTGATAAATATTCTACGCAGATAAGCGTCCCTGAAGGTGGGAAACCGACAGAATATCAGCTAAGCCTTTATCGTGGCCGTCGGGAGTACCTTATTCCGACCATGAATCGTGGTCAGATAGTGCGGTTCCATTATCTAAATGCAGCTAGTTCCGAAGCAGCCCCGTCAATTTGGCTTGATATGCTGCATCCAGGCGTAACGCTAAAGTTTCGTGTGGCCCCATATACCATATACGGAGTTCCACAGTTTGATGCAGCTCGTGCTGGGGTAGTAATAGGGTCCATGGTTGTAGGTTTGGTTATTGCGTATATTGATAGTTTATGGCTGGCTGCCATCATCACATTTTTGTTTGGGCTTTTTGCTCAGATTCCAGGTGCCTATATGATTAAAGTATACCATAAGATAAAAGAGTGGATATCAGGTTGACTAGAGCCTGAATCCGTATTTGAACATACGGATTCAGGTATCAGACACTATTGCGCCCAAATCACCGCCAGAAACAACAGGCCGATCTTCTTCGACAGCGGTTAGTGCATCAGCCAGGGGCGCATGGCTTTCCGGTGCACCAATCTCGGTCGGAACCACTCCGACACTTGATGGGGCAGCACTGAACAGATCTTCGTCACTTCTGGATGGCTCATTCGCTACTTGGAAAAATGTCTCGATACTGACAGCGCCAATGTCGCTAGGCGCTTCCATAGCCCCGGCCGCCATCAATGCTTTATTGCCGGCTTCAGGATCATCGGTTTGTTTAACCCATAGCGGCACCCAGCCTCTTTTCAGATCTTCCTGTGCGCCGCTCCAGGTGCCTCCTTTCTTGCCGGAGTGGATCGCCAGCGCTGCATCGGCGAGGCAGTAAATATATTTGTTGCGCGCCATCGCATTGCCGGTATTGAAGCCGGCTTCTGGATTGAATGGAGAAACGAGGACAAGATTGTTTTCCATCAGAGCGCGCCGGTATTTTCCGCTGGAACATGCACGCAGCAAGCTGTCGGCCAGCACGCCAACTGCTGTGCCTTCTGCACCGAGCGCGCCAAGCATGGCGGTCTCATCGACACCCCGTGCACCACCGGAAACAATGGAAACCCCCGTATTGGATGCCATCTCGCCGATCCGGCTGCTGTAAACCAGATCATCCTGGGAAACCTTGCGAGAGCCGATCACGGCTAGGCCGCCGCTATTCAACAAGGCCCTGTTGCCACAACCAAACAGCACGGCCGGGGAATCACTGCGAAGGTGCTGTTTCAGTCTGCGGGGATAGTCAGGGTCCGAGCGGGTCATCACCCAAAGGCCGGCGCGCAACCATTTCTCCATCGACAGCGCTAGTGCGGAACCTCTGTCCAGTAACGCGCCAACCCGTTCAACCATCACCGTCTTGTCCTGCCAGCCCTGTAACAGTTCCTGCAAATCGCCGCTCAACAACCGCTCAGGGGTCAGCGAATGCAAGCGCAGCCATTCTGCAAAGCGGCCATACTCCTTTGGCGTCAGTGGCTTGTTGGCGCCCGAGTCGCTCTTGCCGAAGCG
>NZ_JBHNMF010000578.1:0-1986 GCF_048562965.1 Thiolapillus sp.
CCCGGAGGTGCCCATCGACACCAACCACCTGGAACGGGCCCTGCGGGTGATCCCAATGGGGCGTAAGAACTGGCTGTTCTGCTGGAGCGAGGTGGGGGCGAAGCATGTGGGCATTATCCAAAGCCTGCTCACCACCTGCCGGCTGCACCAGGTCAATCCTTATACCTACCTGGTTGACGTGCTGCAACGGGTGGCCCTGCACCCGGCCAGGGACGTCGAAGAACTGACGCCACGCGTCTGGAAGGAACGCTTCGCCGCCAACCCCCTGCGCTCGGATCTCGACCATGCCCATTGACATCGACGGCCTGAGCTTCGAGGAACTGCTGGAGCTGAACCAGCGCGTGGTGGCGCGACTGAAGATGCTCGAATCGATGCAGGCTCACATCGAGATGATGCAGTTCAATCTTGGCCAGCGGGTCAGCTTCGAGCATCAGGGCGGTCGCATTCTCGCGACCTTGGTCAAATACAACCGCAAGACGGTCACCGTGGTCACCGACAACGGCCAGCGATGGAATATCTCGCCGCATCTGCTGTCGGCGGTGAAGGAGGCCGGGACTGCCGAGCCTCAATCACCCAGCAGCAAGAAGCAAAAGCGGCTCAGATAATCAGGCCAGGGGCAATAGCGGTGCGGAATGGCCGCTTACGTTGTTGGGGAACTGGACTACGCTGTCCGCTGAGAGGAATCGCCCCAGGTCGGGGTCGTAGACCCGGCCATTCATGTGGATCAGCCCCAGGTCGTCGAGGTGTTCGTGTCCGGTGAAGCCCCGTGGTTCGTCGCTTGTTGGCGCGGGGTTGCTGCTCCAGTTGGACGCACGACGGTTGCCCCAGGCTTCAAAGCTGGGGCGTTCTTTGATGTTCCCGTTCGGATCGGTGATCACATCGAGGGAACCAATGTGGTCGTGGAACAGCACGCGGGTTTCGGTGGGGGCGTTGCTGTGGGTGATGTGAATCGCCACGGTTTGGCCGTTGGCCTGGATCAGGTGACGGTACGGTTAATGGCAACAAACAAATGTTGCTCTGACACCAAATATTACACAAACTAATTTACAGTCTCAATATTCTTCGTGTCCCGACGCACTAGGTGCCCTCTATTGGTAATAATTTCGACTATCCTAAACCAATATTCCACATATCTTCTTCATTTAATATTTTCTTTTTCCCATCTTTATACAGCACCCCTACAGAATGTACTTCTTGACCAATGAGTTTGTTCTTAGTTAATTCAATAACAAACAGCATTCCATTCATACCAGGCGCATTTTCAACCCACCTATCTAGAAAATATTCCTTTCCAGCTATATTGACACTGTTTCCTTTTAATGCCAAGTTATCCCATTCTGAAACATCGGCATCTATAGCAAGCCTTAGTTCATCTCTAAGAACTTTTTCTATCTCTTTAAGCATACACTTTCAGCCCTATGGATTTGGATGTGGTCTAGTGATTCTAATTCCTGTTGGAATATGATGCTGCTTATATCTAAACATCAGATGATATACATCTGATCCATTTTTACCACTCCAACCAAACCTTAGCTTTCCTGTATTCCATACCCCATTCTTTCTAGTAGCGGTGAATAACCTATGACCAATGCGAGGACTAGATAAGGCCCTATAAAGTAACGCCCTACCTCCAGATATTACCAAACCACCACTTCCTCCACCAATAAAGTACGGACCAACATCTGCCACATACTCACCAAAATTTTCCCACGTTGGCCCGGTTTCACTGATAGCTCTGGGGTCAAAATACTCAACGTCAAAATGATCAGCGTCATCATATAGCCCTGAGAGTCTTGGACTTCTACTCATGATATAGCTCCATTTATCTTGAGAGATCATTGCCATTTCATTTTGCCCATATGAATCGTCATTGGCAGCCATCGCACTGCCGAACAAATACCCAAACGCCCCGCTCAGTGCCCCATTTGCGAACTTTCCTCCCGACAGGGTACTGGCCGTGCCGCCAATGATGGCCGACGCTGCTGC
>NZ_JBHNMF010000579.1:0-1984 GCF_048562965.1 Thiolapillus sp.
AGAACAATCGTTGGGTCAAACTGAGCCAGGTTGTTCCCTGGGATGAGTTGGCTGAATCCTATTACCAGGCGTTCACGAGCAAGCGAGGCCGTCCTACCAAAGATGCCCGCGTGGTGATTGGCGCGGTCATCATCAAACACAAGCTATGTTTGTCGGATCGGGAGACGGTGGCCCAGATCCAGGAAACCCCCTACCTGCAATACTTCGTCGGTTTGCCGGGTTACCAGATGGAGCCACCCTTTGCGCCTTCGCTGTTCGTGGAGATCCGCAAACGCATGGGGGCCACGCTGTTTGACGATTTTCATGCGGCAGTGGTTGAACGCATCGAGAAAGGCCCATCTGACCCCAAGAAGCGGAAGGACAAGGCGCGTCCTGCCGACAACGATAAAGCAGCAGAAAAGGCCGCATCCAACGCTGCCAGCCATGGAGAGCGAAGCGAAGGCTGGTAGACCCCAGTAGCCGCGAGGCCGCACTGTTTTCCCGGCGTGCCTTGCGCCAGAGGGAAAACAAAGTAGGCCTCCGAACGCTGCGTCCAGTCATTGGGAGCCAAGTACGGAGCAGCAACGAGCTTGCGAAGTTGTTGCGTAGTGCTTGGTGACCAGGACGGCTGGGGCACCAATGGGTTGTCAAAGGCCGAGTCGATTTTGGGGACTGGGATGTCCCAAAATCTATCACGAGGCCGAAGACACGCTTGGGCAATCCTTAGATATTCGGGGAAGTAATTTCATAGAATTACCTAAGTGACTGTATTTATGAGGAAATTATTGTTTGTTTTATTCCTCAGAAATGGAGACTTCATTTTTTCTTGAAGCCTTTAAGTTCTTGTTTTTGCGTTTCTTTTCTTTCATTTTACGCATGACATCTTTTGCAGCAGTGAGTTCCACTTCTGCACGAGTCAACTGACCGATCTTCATGTCGAGGGCTTGGCGCGTTTCCTTTTCTCTTTTCATGCAGCTTTCCAACTGGGATGAAAAGATCACATTCTCCTTCTCAAGCTTTTGCAGTTGTACTTGGGCTTCAGCAAGATCCGCGACGTTGGTTTCCAACAAACTGACTTCTCGTTTTGTTTCCTTAAGCGCCTGCTGTAGCTGAAGCTTCTCTTTTTCAGTGGTTGAAAGATTTTCATTCGCGCTTTGAAGTTCAGCGGCGGCTTTCTCGTAGGCCATGCGTTGCTCATCGTAGAGTTTTGTCAGTCGTTCTTCAGTTTCCCGGGCTCTTTCATAAGCAAGCTCTATTTCCTTCTCTTTCTGGCACTGGAAATCACGTTCTTTTTGCCTTAGCTCCTTGATCTGTTCTTGCAGACTATTGGTGCGTTCACTGAGTTGTTTCTGTAGCTGTTCTAATCTGTGTATTTGGTCATTCGCCTGGCTAAGCTTTTCCTGGGTTTCTTGTAATTCAGCTAAAACTCTGCTGTGCGCGTCTTGTGCTGATTCGGCGGCATTTATTGCCTTCAAACGTTCTTTCTCCGCTAATTCAACCTTCTCTGATAGTTCCCGTCTTTCTGTTTCCCATCGTTGTGCTTCCAATGTCCGTGCTTGTTCCAACACTTCGTTGAAAGCCGTTATAAATTCAACCGGAATATCTGGGCGCGCTTTTGATTGTTTGACGTGCTCGCCAAGTTCTATCCAAAAACAGTGCAGTTCATCAGCGACAGTTGCATCTGATCCACCAGGACCGATACGGTCACGAATCTTAGTCCTTGATGGAGAAATGCCTTCCTCAATGAGTTGCCATGCAGCTGTACGCACTTTTTCACGGGTATTTTTTGGTTTAGATGTTTTCATGAGCAATTTCCAGTAGATCCAGGCTTTATTGAAAAATAGCACATAATATACGGACAGACATACTAAATAGTACAAAATATGCATTATTACTTGCGATAACAGACATTCTCGCGAATAATGTGCCTAATCCATTTTTCAGGATCATTGAGGCCTCAACATGGATAAAACGGATGATTCCGACAAGAATCAATCTGCCGCTA
>NZ_JBHNMF010000580.1:0-1982 GCF_048562965.1 Thiolapillus sp.
CTTCAGTGTGCGTGCAGACAACCCTACGTTCCGATCAGCATTTGGAACATAGGTGCTTATTTGAGGATGCTTACGTCAGAGTAACAACCTGCCACCCGATTTTTTCTGTTTGCCAGATACAATTTCACAAAACGAGCGCAAATCAAGAAGCCAGTCCCTTTGCGCTGTGGTGTAGGTCTCAGCAAGTGGCTCAGGTACAACCAGTTGAAGGCGGTGGCCTCTCATTTCATCGGTTTGGGCAGTACTGATGGCTGTTTCCAGTGTCAGCAGATGCTTGTCCGGAATGCGCTCCGCTTCCGAAAGAACCTGTCTCCATCGGTCCTTACAAGTACTTTTTGCTCCCAGCATGGTCAGCAGATTGGAATCAAAAAACGGATCATGATATTCCCCTCCGCTGGGGAACAGAAAATCCGGACGGGCGCGGTTCTCTGTGGTAGCACCTCGTTGGTAGCAGATTTGCCTAGAGATAAAAATTTCTTCCAGATGGTTTTCCAGTGCATGGCCTGCCCGCGATTTCCTTCTGTTCTGCACTGACAGGGAAAAGGAAATAAAACTGTCCACATCATCACCAAACCCCTCTTTTAGGCGGTCTGTGATGAGATACTTCTCCAGTGTTCTGAACAGAACTTCCTCCTGCTCCAGCCATGCCAGCAAAACATAATCCGGATCTTCGCGGGGATTAAGATCAGGGAGTGTTTTTCTGGCATATTCTGAAAATACCCGTGTGCAAGGGAAGCTTTCACCAAAGCTTGCGAGCATGTCATCAAGAAAAGATTCGTCTTCTTCCCGGGTTACAATGCCGAGAGTTTCCAGGATTGTCTTGACCGCATGCCGGGTCCTGTTCTCTTCATCCCGAAATTCGTCTCTTACTGAAAATCCCCCATCGGACAGATTACCGAGGCCGAACAGCCACAGAATCTGGTTTGCAGCGGTGCTGCCTCCTTGGGAAATCACCACCATCAGACTGCCGTCAGGACGTTTCCCAATTATCAGTACATCTCCTTCTTCTGCATGCCGTGATACATCTGTATCAGGAAAATAAAGCCTGTACTCGCTCCGGACCGGATGGGCTTCCCTGGCGTCGTACCAGGTCATAAAGCCTTCTTCACTGACCGGTTCCCTCACATCATCAAGATAGAGGAAAACAGCAGGAAAATGCTGGCGGCCTGTGGCATGGCCGAAAATACGCCTGAGAGATCTGACACCGTTGAACTCATGCTGGTTGCTGCGGAACAGATTTACCTCAACGGCACTCAGGCATTTTGCTGCCACACCATCGAAATATTCAGACAAATAGCCTTTTTTCATCCGTATCGCCACCTATAGTGATAACAGCCTCATCAGATTGGATCCAATCAGACAGCCGCTGCGCCAGATCCTCTGGATCTGTTCGGGTTTTACCTTTCAGGACACATTCCCATACGACAGCAATACGCCAACCATTCTCCTGCAGCTTTCGAAGAACAATGCGGTCCCTTTCAATGTTTCCGCAGATCTTGGTTACCCAAAAACCTGTATTACTTGCTGGAACCCTAAACAGGTGGCAGCCATGTCCATGCCAGAAACACCCGTGTACAAAGATTACGGCATGCCATTTAGGCAGAACAATATCCGGCTTCCCAGGAAGTCTGCTGTCATGAAGACGGAACCGATATCCCCGGCGGTGCAACAGACGCCTGACCACCCGCTCCGGCTTCGTGTCTTTTCCCCGGATAGCTGCCATATTGCGGCTTCTGGCTTCCCTGCTGATCCGATCAGTCATCAGACAGTAAAACGCTGTTGCTCCGGACATTCCTCCGCCTGCTTTATTGCCATGAAATGTGGCTTCATAAGAATGGCTATCTGCCTGATAACAGGCACCACCACGGAGTTGCCGAACTGTCTGTACGCCTGTGTATCGGATACCGGGATGACAAAATCATCAGGATACCCCATGAGTCGTGCACATTCCCTTGGAGTAAGGCGCCGGGGATTTCTTCCCG
>NZ_JBHNMF010000581.1:0-1980 GCF_048562965.1 Thiolapillus sp.
TCCCGACCCGGACAATCCCGAGGTGATCGTCCAGGGTTCCATTCGTGGTCGCAACGAGAATGGCGATCGATTGGTCACTCTGTTCCTGGTGAACGGTCAGGAGGCACTAGACACCAACAAGGACAGTGCCTGGTTGTTCCAGCCAGAACTGATCGTTCGTACCACCAGTGAGAATGAAGAACGCGCCATCTTCAGGCGTCGGTCAGTTCCCAATGAGAAGATCGAACCGGAGCGTGCCGCCCTGGAGATGGTCTATCGCAAGCAGGTCGAGTTCGGCGTGGGGCACGGGGTGGCGGTTCACAGTGAGGCCAGCCCGGACAATCTGGAGTGGGCCACCGAGATACGTTCGGTGATCATGCCGCAGTATGAAGTACCAGTGACCGAGACGCCGGGGCTAGACCCACGGGATCGGCCGGCGATGCGCGAGATGATCGAGAAAGGGTATCTCGACATGGATCTGCTCGCTGGTATGGAGCGAAAGGAACTCGTGGACGCATTGTCCATTCTCGTCGACGACTACGCTGCCTGGATCGACGAGCAGCGTGCACGGGTCGGGAGTGACGTGATGGGGCACGATGATCAAGCCTGTGTTGCCATGGATCGTTGTGAGGAGATACTCCAGCGTCTGCGGGAAGGGCTCGGTGTCCTTGGTGACGAGACCGATGAAACGGCATTGCGTGCCTTTCGTTTGGCCAATCGAGCCATGGCTCGACAGCGTATCCACAGTATCTATGCCTTGGCGCATCGACGGGGTGAGAAGCGGCAGCTAAAGGATTACGACGAGCGTAAGAATCGATCCTGGCGCCCCTTCCAGTTGGCCTTCGTGCTGTTGTCCATCCCATCTCTGGCCGATCCTCTGCACAAGGATCGAACCCGGCCCATCGAGGCCTATGCCGATCTCATCTGGTTTCCGACCGGTGGTGGTAAGACCGAGGCCTACCTGGGTGTGGCTGCCTTCACCATGTTCATTCGGCGCTTGCAGGGGAACCTGGGCGGATACGACAGCAGTCGTGGCCTGGCGGTGATCATGCGCTACACCTTGCGTCTGCTGACCTTGCAACAGTTCCAGCGCGCCACGGCCCTGATCTGTGCCATGGAGGTACTGCGGCGTGAGGCACTCGACAGAGGTGACGAGTCGCTGGGTACTTCACCTTTCACTATCGGCCTCTGGGTGGGCAACCGGGTGACGCCGGGCACCACGGAGGACAGCCACCGGGCCATCGAGGATTTTCGTGACCCCAGCAAGTGGAATGCGGGCAGTTCGTCGCCCGCTCAGCTCACCAGCTGTCCCTGGTGTGGCACCGAAGTCGATCCCGGCAAGGACATCGAAGTGGACAAGGCCCGACTCAGAACGTCCATCTTCTGCGGCAACAGACGCTGTGAGTTCTCGCGTGGGCGATCGTCCGATCAGGCTCACCCCGGGATTCCTGCGGTGGTGGTGGACGAGGAGATCTATCATCGGCCTCCCAGTATGATGATTGCCACCGTGGACAAGTTTGCCATGATGGCTTGGCGAGGTGAGACTCGAACCTTGTTCGGTATCGCCACCGGGGAGTGCCCTCGACACGGTCTGCTCTGGCCAGAGGCGAGCTGTGCCGGCAATCACCGAGCCGACACGAAGCATGGATTGCCAAAGACCAAGGTAGAGAACATATCACCCATTCGTCCACCCGATCTCATCATCCAGGACGAATTCCACTTGATCAGCGGGCCGTTGGGAACCATGGTGGGTCTCTATGAGACGGCAGTGGACGAACTCTGCACCTGGAAGCTGGGTGATCAGGAGATCGCACCCAAGATCGTCGCTTCGACGGCGACGGTGCGTAAGGCCGGGGCTCAGGTGCACAACGTGTTCATGCGCCGTGTGTCCATATTCCCGCCCCATGGGCTGGATATCGAGGACAACTTCTTCTCCGTCCAGCGTTCCATAGCGGATCGGCCCGGGCGCCGCTATCTGGGGGTCTGTTCGCCGGGCAGCTC
>NZ_JBHNMF010000582.1:0-1972 GCF_048562965.1 Thiolapillus sp.
CTAAGATGCCGCTACTTGAAGTCAACAATCTGCGCACGGTCTTCCACACCAATGATGGTGAGGTCTACGCGGTCAACGATCTCTCTTTCAGCCTGGAGAAGGGCGAGACTCTGGGTGTGGTGGGCGAATCCGGCTCGGGCAAGAGCCAGCTGGTCCTGAGCATCATCAACCTGCTGGCCAGCAACGGCCGCATGGAAGGCAGCATCCGCTTTCAGGGTAAGGAACTGGTAGGCATGAAAACCAGGGACATCAACCGCATCCGCGGCGACCGCATCGGCATGATCTTCCAAGATCCCATGACCTGCCTGAACCCCTACCTGACCATCGAGCGGCAGATGACCGAGGTGCTCATGCTGCACCAGGGACTGAACCGGGCCGATGCCCGCAGGCGCAGCATCGACATGCTGGATGCCGTGCATATCCCGGACGCCGGTAACCGTATCGGCCGCTATCCCCATGAATTCTCCGGCGGCATGCGCCAGCGGGTGATGATCGCCATGGCACTGCTGTGCCACCCGGATCTGCTCATCGCCGACGAACCGTCCACCGCACTGGATGTGACGGTACAGGCCCAGATCATCCAGCTCATGAATGAACTGCAGCAGGAGTTCGGCATGAGCATCATCATGATCACCCATGATCTCGGTGTCATCGCCGGCATCAGCGACAATGTCATGGTGATGTACGGTGGGCGCATCTGCGAGCAGGCTCCGGTCTATGAACTGTTCGAGAATCCCCGCCATCCTTATACGCAGGGTCTATTGCAGTCGGTACCGCGACTGGATACCGCCGGCGACGCCAAACTGCACAGTATTCCCGGCAACCCGCCCAATCTGCTCCAGCTTCCTCCCGGCTGCGCCTTCGTCGACCGCTGCCAGAAAGGCATACCGGTCTGTGATCGGCAGCAGCCTCCCCTGCTGCAAATCAGCCCCGAACACCGCGTCGCCTGCCACCTGGAGAACCTTCCTTGACCACCCTGCTGCATGTCGACGATCTGAAGGTTCACTTCCGTTTGCCGGGAGAAGGCGTGCTGCGTCCGAAGGCAAAGATCCTGCGGGCGGTGGACGGCATCAGTTTCAACCTCAAAGCCGGCGAGACACTGGGGATCGTGGGCGAGTCCGGCTGCGGCAAGTCCACCCTGGCCAGGGGCATTCTGGGACTGGTCAGCATTACCGCAGGCAACGTGTGGCTGGCCGGTACAGAGCTGGGGCATCTGGATATGCGAAGCTTGAGAAGCTACCGGAAGAACATGCAGATCGTTTTCCAGGATCCCCTCGCCTCCCTCGATCCGCGCATGACCGTCAGCGAAATCATCGCCGAACCGCTGCAGGTTTTCGAACCACGTCTGGGCAAGGAGGCACGCAGGAAAAAAGTGCAAAGCATCATGGAGCAGGTGGGACTGCTGCCCAACCAGATCAACCGCTACCCTCATGAATTCTCCGGTGGACAGTGCCAGCGAATCGGCATCGCCCGGGCCCTGGTGCTCAAACCCAGTCTGCTGGTGTGCGATGAACCCGTCAGCGCACTGGATGTCTCCATACAGGCACAGATCATCAACCTGCTCCTGGACCTTCAGGAAGAGATGAACCTGTCCATGCTGTTCATCGCCCACGACCTGAGCGTGGTGAAACAGATCAGCCACCGGGTCATGGTCATGTACCTGGGAAAAATGGTGGAAACCGCCAGCAGGGATGAGCTTTACCGCAATCCCAGCCACCCGTATACACGTGCACTGATCGATGCCATTCCCATTCCCGACCCGGTCATCGAACGCAACAAGCATTTCTCGCCGCTTCAGGGCGATCTGCCCTCCCCGCTGTCGCCACCCAGTGGCTGCAGCTTTCGCACACGCTGCCCCAGGGCAACCGATGTGTGCGCGACAGAAGCTCCCGTACCCCGGGAAATCATCCCTGAACACTGGATAAGCTGTCATCATCCCGGATATTGACCCGGCACCAATATAGGTGCCGGG
>NZ_JBHNMF010000583.1:0-1972 GCF_048562965.1 Thiolapillus sp.
GTGTTGGGTCAATAGCATAGACTCGGCGTACTATGATGTCAAGCCTCTACAGACATGAAAAAGCGATTGTAGATCCATGGAGGCAGGCTTGTACTCATCTTAGGGGTGAGTAGTTACGTCTCCTGTTGATAATCTAAAGACACGCTTGGTTCGGAGGCCTACTTTGTTTTCCCTCTGGCGCAAGGCACGCCGGGAAAACAGTGCGGCCTCGCGGCTACTGGGGTCTACCAGCCTTCGCTTCGCTCTCCATGGCTGGCAGCGAGTGTCCGCTTGCCGACTGCGGCTCATGCTGCGAGCGGCTTCCTGATATGTGTCAGTTGTCGTATAAAGATGGGTGGCATCGCGTGAACGGCTGGTGGCAACATAAGACCATTCACGATCTGACATGCCGTCATGAATCAAGACATGAGCATGATCGACGGTAACCCCCTGGCTTTTGTGGGCGGTGACAGCGTAGCCGTGCTGGAAATGCTCGTAGTCATTTGCATTCCAACTGACCTGTTTGCTAGCATCGGTTTCCGCGTGAAAAAGAATGCCGTCGGCGGTTTGCTCGATTTGGGTCAGCGTTGCGAGATCGCCATTCTTTACGTCAAGCTGTTTGCTGTTGCGCGTGAACAGGATGCGGTCACCCGCGCAATATTCACGTCCTTCGAGTTTGACCGCGTTGCTATTGTCAAGATCCCCGCGCTCGATAAGTTGGTCACGGGCGGCGCGGTTGAGCAAGACAACATCCCGCCGGGTGCCGGCAATCATCAGCGTTTCACCAGGTCGCGCAGGGTCGAAATCGTCCAGGTAGTTTTGGGCGAGCCGTTTGACAGCCTGCTCATGGCCCTTCTCAACATGAACCAAACCGCGTTCGTCGAACTGCCGCAATGCTTGGCCCGCTTCGCCATTGGCGAACTGGTGCACCGCTTCGCGGTGCCAATCCGATTTCTGGCGGCGAATGTCTTTGAGTTCGGCTGCCCCTGTTTCCTCTTGAATGAGCCGAAAGGCACCACCCGCATCAATCGGCTGGAGCTGGCGGGAGTCGCCGACAAGGACCACCTTTGCCCCAGCATCATCAGCATGCTGCATCAAGGCATCGAGCTGGCGGCTGCCAATCATCCCGGCCTCGTCCACGACAACAACCATATTTTCTTGGAGTTGTTTCTGTCCTTCATCCAGTTCGCGGAGGAGTGAATGCAGTGTCTGCGAATCAATGCCGGAGCCCTCCTGCAATCCCGCAATCCCGCCGCCGCTTTGCCCGCCAGGGCGCAGCCGATGACGGTTTTGCCATCCGCCTCCCATGCCTCACGGGCGGCGGCCAGGGCAAACGATTTTCCGGTTCCGGCCATGCCCTGGACCGCAACCACGCCAGCATCACCGGTCACATGCGCCAGCATGTGTTGCTGTTCCTCGCTGAGGGTGGGGAATGCTTCGCGGGCCTGCTGCAGGGCTTCATTTGACACCTGGTGCTGTTCGTTTTGCCGGGATCTCGCGGAATCGGCAAGGCGTTGCTCGATTTCCAGCATTTCCCGGCTCGTGAACCGGGGTTCGTTTCTGGCGTCCTGGAGCTTGATGAGTTCGTCATCCGCCAGTAATTCATCAAGGTATTGATCGGCTTCGTCCGCGCTTAAAACCCCCTGGGCCGCGACATAAACCGCGGCTTTGAGTTGATGCTGTGAAACGGTAGAAGCGTGCTGCGTCAATTCCCTGAGGATTTCCGCATGGGTCGGCATCCGGTCTGGCGTTTTGTCGTTGTCGTCGGATTCGGGCTCGGGCTCGAACGCCTGCAAGTTGTTCTTATCGATGCCAAGCTCGGCCGCCTGCGCCCGCCAGCTTTCTTCAAGCGCTTCGCCTGACGAGTGCTCCTTGTCTTTGCGCGTATCCAGCGCAGCGGTTTCTGATGCCCTAGCGCTGTGGCTGCCCACCTCCGCCAGTTTCGATTCGATCTGATCGCGGCGTTTTGAGAACTGTTTTTCGAGCCGTGGAT
>NZ_JBHNMF010000584.1:0-1968 GCF_048562965.1 Thiolapillus sp.
ATGCATTGCGCTATGTTATCTATGCCATGGCAGGTGCCATGGCTGTGATGGGAGCCATGGCCCTTGTCTGGAACGCGGCGGGTAACCTGAGTTTCGCCGGCCTGCAGTCAGCGGTTACTCACATGGGCACGGCTCCATTGTGGACTTTGGTGCTGCTGCTGTTTTTCGGTTTCGGCATCAAGATGGCTGTCCTGCCGTTCCATTTGTGGCAGGCCAATGCCTATGCCTTCCTGCCGGGACCGGCGAGCGCATTTCTCGGCGCCATTTCTTCCCGCATGGGCCTGTTTGCTGTTCTGGTGGTGCTGATCAGGCTGCTGGGTATCGTCAAGCTGGAAAGCCTGTCCATCGTGGGCAGCTTTTCCGCGCGGGACCTGCTTGCCTGGGTGTCCCTGCTGACGCTCATCATTCCCACCTTTATCGCGCTGCGACAGTATGATGCCCGGCTGCTGCTGGCCTGGCATGGTATCGGGCAGGGCGGTTACATGCTCATCGGTGTACTGGTGGGAACGGAAATGGGGGCTGCGGGTGGCCTGATGCACGTGTTCAATCACGCCACTTACCAGGCCATTCTTTCGCTGCCAGCCATGGAGAGCGAAGCGAAGGCTGGTAGTCCCCAGTAGCCGCGAGGCCGCACTGCTTACCCGTCGTGCGCATAGCGCCAGAGGGGAAGCAAAGTAGGCCTCCGAACGCGGCGTCCAGTCATATGGGAGCCAAGTACGGAGCAGCAACGAGCTTGCGAGGTTGTTGCGTAGTGCTTGGTGACCAGGACGTCTGGGGCACGAATAGGTTGTCAAAGGCCGAGTCGATTTTGGGGACTGGGATGTCCCAAAATCTATCACGAGGTCGAAGACACACTTGTCCTGGCAGTTACCGCTGTCGTCTATCGTACCGGTACGGCAGATCTGAATAAGATGGGCGGACTGGTTGTGCGCATGCCGCTCACCTTCCTTGTGTTGCTGTTCGGCATCATCGGACTGGCCAGATTGCCACCCATGAACGGTTTTGTTTCCAAGCTGCTGGTCTACCGTTCCCTGGTGAGCGAAGGTATGCCCCTGCTGTTCGTCGGCACCATCGTGGGTACGCTGGGCACGGTGCTGTCGGTTTTCAAGCTGATACACAACATCTTTCTCGGCCAGTTGCGTGTCGAACACGAGCAGATCCATGAAGTGCCCTGGAGCATGATGCTGCCCATGCTGCTGGTCGCAGGTCTGGTGTTCGTGACCGGCGTGATGCCGGGCCTGGTGCTGGAGTGGGTGGCCGCGGTGCAGACCAGCCTGGGACTGGATCCGGTGCACTATGTGCTGGGCGGGGTAAAGGTACAGGACAGCCAGGTGGACATGATTTGGATAACCGGCGTACTGTTTGCCGGTGTGGGTATCGCTGCCCTGATTTTCTTCGGCCTGGGTAACAGATCCAAGCGGGTGCATCAGCTTGACAATTACGCCGGCGGGCACTTTCTCACCGCGGATATCCGCTATCAGTACACCGACCATTTCTATGCCGGGCTGATGCATCATATCGGCTCCTGGTACCGCGGCAGTTTCCGCTGGGCGGAAGACGCGGTGACCACTGCGGTGGAAATCCTGTCCATACTCGCAAACCGCCTGGTACGGCAGGAGGTGCCGGCCTTTTCCATGCTGGTGATGGCGGTGCTGTTCATGGTCTGGGCCATCTACTGAGGGTCGATGATGAATGTGATTTCACTGTTGAACGAATTGATCCTGATGCCGCTGCTGGGCTTCATCATTGGGCTGGCCCTGCTGCTCATGATGCGCCGTATTGCAGCCAAGCTGCAGCGCCGGGTGGGTCCGCCGCTGTTGCAGCCTCTGTATGACGTGATCAAGACCTTTGGCAAGGAGACCCAGATCTCCCATGGCGTGATACATGACTGGGGCATCATCCTGGCCGTGGGCGGTTACATTGCCGCAGAGTAACTACTCACCCCTAAGATGAGTACAAGCCTGCCTC
>NZ_JBHNMF010000585.1:0-1957 GCF_048562965.1 Thiolapillus sp.
CTATGGTGAGAGGGGGATACGAAGTCGTCATTGTTGACAATGACTCAACAGATGAAACGGAGCGGCTTCTAGAGCGCGTAGACGGTGCGACAATTATCCGGAATGATGAGAACAAGGGGTTTCTTCTGGCTTGCAATGCAGGTGCAAAGGTAGCGAAGGGAAAATACCTGCTTTTTCTCAATAACGATGCGGTGTTGCTCGATGACTCGGTGAGCAAAGCGGTTCAGGTTATCGAACAAGGCGATGGGATTGGGGCGGTCGGCGGGAAAATTTTGCTGTTGGATGGTTCCTTGCAGGAGGCTGGCAGTCTGGTATGGAACGATGGTTCCTGCCTTGGCTATGGGCGCTGTGATTTGCCGGATAAGCCGGAATACATGTTTCGGCGCGATGTTGACTACTGCTCCGGCGCATTCCTGATGGTGCCACTGGCGTTGTTCGATGAACTGGGTGGTTTTGATCCGGTGTTTGCCCCTGCCTATTATGAGGAAACAGATTTTTGTCTGCGCCTGCATGAAAACGGCTACAAGGTGATCTATGAACCTTCAATAAGCATTCTGCACTATGAATTTGGCAGCAGTCAGGGCAATGATGCCACTTCGTTACAGAAGCGAAACAGGAAGGCTTTTGTGGCAAATCATCCGGAATACCTGGGACGCAAACTGAAACCGATGGAAGCAAATATCCTGAAGGCCCGCTTTGCCAGCCAGGACCAGAAAAAAATATTGTATATAGATGACAGAGTTCCGCATTGTCATTTTGGGTCCGGTTTTCCACGGTCAAATTTCATTTTGAATACGCTGACAGAGCTGGGATATCAGGTGACACTTTATCCTTTGAATTTTCCGAATGAGGACGATTGGAATACGGTATATGGCGATATTCCGGATACGGTAGAAGTCATGCTGCATCAAGGAAGAAAAAAGCTTGGTGAGCATTTGAAGAGCAGGCGAAATTATTATGATCTGGTTTTTGTCAGTCGGCCTCACAATATGGAATTCTTCTCACAGGTAGCGGGTAAGGTCTTTGGCCATGACGGCTGGCCAAGGATCATATATGACGCCGAGGCGATATTCAGTCTTCGTGACGCCGCAAAATATGCCGTTTTTTCCGGGAAAAAAGACGAAGAACTGGAAAAAAACATCATTGCTGAAACCAGTCTGGTAGATAAGGCCGATCTCGTCATCACGGTTTCTCCGGGAGAAAGGAACACTTTTGCCAGATATTATAGTGGTGAAATTCATGTTGTCGGCCATGCCATGGAACTGAATCCCACGGATACTGCATTCAATGACCGGCAAGACCTGTTGTTTATAGGAAATATGGATTACAACGGTTCCCCGAATGTGGATTCCATTGTCTGGTTTGTGCATGAAGTATTCCCACTGCTGCTGGACAAATTGCCTGGTATCCACCTGAAACTGGTTGGCACCAATGAATCATCTGAAATACAGAAGTTGGGCGACAACCCGCAGATTGAACTGTTGGGAAGACAGGAATCTCTGGAGCCGTTTTACAGCGCTGCAAGGGTTTTCATTGCGCCAACCCGTTATGCAGGAGGCGTACCGTACAAGATTCATGAGGCGGCATCTTACGGGTTGCCTGTAGTTGCTTCAGAACTTCTTTGTGAACAGCTGGGGTGGAAGTCAGGCGAGGAATTGCTTGTCGCGAATGTACAGGATCCAGTGAAGTTTGCTGATCAGTGTGCCCGATTGTATTCTGACGAGGCGTTATGGCAATCGGTTCGTGAAGCTGCCCTGCGCAGAGTGGAAAGTGAATGCTCGGTGTCCAAAATGAAAAAAATGGTGGAAACAGCTTTTGATTCTGCCTGACAGGATGATTAGCGGCTAAGAAAATAGTGTTTGTATGACGATACCAGTGCTTCGTTCAGGCTCCAACTGCCGGTCAAGATGTTGCGAAACAGTTTTGCAGTGAAACGGAACACCGCCATGAAAGGGAA
>NZ_JBHNMF010000586.1:0-1953 GCF_048562965.1 Thiolapillus sp.
CCTGGAAAAGGCGGCGAAGGCCTCGATTTGGGGATCGCCAAACTCCACCAGTTGGGCCACGTACTCATAGGTGCGAACGAACTTTCCCAACCCCTGGCTGAACACCAGTAGCTCGTCCCGGGCGCGGGTATGCTCCGAGCGTCGCGCCTCGGCCTTTTCCGCACCGACCTCGTCGCCTCTCTCACGGGCCATCAGGTATTCCCTCTCGCACACTTCGATGGCGTCGTTGAGCATCTTCATGCGGCCGTTGAAGCGGTCGGTGGCCGCCTGAGTGAGCTGATAGAGTTGCTGGTGGGTGACATGGGGATCGGTGATGGCAATGCCGAACTGGCGCACCTCTTCCGCGTCGTAGATGCCCATGTCGTCCAACCGCGCCTTCATGTCATACACCACATTGGGATCCTGCACATCAGCGATACGGGCATTCTTGTAGTAGGTGTGAAAGGCGGCGACGATCTGCTCGGGATCGTTGGCAAAATCGATGATGAAGGTCTGATCCTTGCCAGGGAAAGTCCGGTTCAGACGGGAAAGGGTCTGTACCGCCTCCACGCCGGACACCTTCTTGTCCAGGTACATGGCCACCAGTTTGGGTTGGTCGAAGCCAGTCTGAAACTTGTTCGCCACCAGCATCACCTGGTATTCCGGCGTGTCGAACACCTTGCGCAGATCCCGGCCACGCGCGCCCGGGTTCATGTTCTCCTCGGTGAAGCTCTCTTCGTCCGGGTAATGATTCAGGTCATCGTTGATCTCCTTGCCAAGAATCTGCCCGGAAAAGGCCACCAGGGAACGGATGTTCTGGTAGCCCTTTTTCTCTACATAGCGGTCGAAAGCCAGTTTGTACTTGACCGCCGCCGCCCGTGAGGAGGTGACCACCATGGCCTTGGCCTGATGGCCCAGCAGGTGCGCCACATTCTTGCGGAAGTGCTCAATGATCAGCTCCACCTTCTGCGCGATGTTGGTGGGGTGCAGGGACAGCCACCGTGCCAGGGCGCGCTTGGCGTACTTGGCATCGACCCGTTGGTTCTGCTGGACGAAGGTCTCGCCGATGCGCAGCGCCATCTTGTAGGAGGCATAGTTCTGCAGCACATCCAGGATGAAGTCCTCCTCGATGGCCTGCTGCATGGTGTACAGGTGGAAAGGTACCGGCGGATTCTCCTTGGAAACGGGCTTGACCGGATCGAGTGGCCGACCGAACAGCATCAAGGTCGCATGCTTGGGCGTCGCGGTGAAGGCAAAGTGGCTGACGTTCCGCGGCAGGCCGCGCACGCTTTGCAGCTTTTCCAGCAGCTCGTCCGGCGTCAGGCTGGCCAGTTCCTCGCTGGAATCCAGCGCCAGCGCCTGGCGCAACTTGCCGGCGGTGCTGCCGGTCTGGGAGTTGTGCGCCTCGTCCATGATGACGCCAAAGTTCTTGTTCCTGAGCGATTTCTCGGTGAGTATCGCCTCCAGGGCGTAAGGGAAGGTTTGCAGGGTTACCACGATGATGGGCGTGCCATCGAGCAGCGCCTTGGCCAGCTGCTGGCTCTTGGGCAGAGAGGATGATTCCCGGTCGATGGCGCTGACCACGCCCTGCTGATGCTCGATCTGGCGAATGGCCTCCTGCAACTGGGCATCCAGCACTGTGCGATCCGTCACCACAATGACCGAATCGAAGGACGGCTCGCCTTCCGGCTTTCTCATGCGGATCAGTTCATGGGCCGTCCAGGCGATGGTGTAGGTCTTGCCGGAACCAGCGCTGTGTTGGATCAGGTACTGATGGCCTGGCCCTTCCTCGCGCACCGCGTCCATCATTGTGGTCACGGCCTCGAACTGGTGGTAGCGGGGGAAGATCAGAGTTTCTTTGTAGCGAATCCGGCCTTCCGCATCTTCCACCTCCTTGCGCTCCAGCAGCACGAAGCGATGGAAGATGCGCAGCCAGTTGTCTTTTTGCAGGATCCAGTTCCAGAAATAGCTGAC
>NZ_JBHNMF010000587.1:0-1953 GCF_048562965.1 Thiolapillus sp.
GCATTTATGATGAACTGATGATGAAAAATCTGGAAAATATTCCCGTTGAGCAGCGCAGGCGCACCAATCCCCTGGCTCATGTTTTTGATGAGTTTATGGCATTCTGCCAGTCCCGTTCCCTGTTCATGCTGCATTACTGTACAGGTTGTGGCGCGGTGGAGCTTCCCCCTGTGATGACCAGCCGTTTCGACGGAGAGCGCCTGGGGATCAGTCCCATGGTGTCGCCCAGGCAGGCGGATGTGCTGCTGGTGACGGGCTATGTGTCGGTCAAGACCCTCAAGCGTGTGATACTCACCTACGAACAGATGCCGGCGCCCAAATACGTGGTGGGCATCTGTTCCTGTACCGTCAATGGCGGCATGTACTGGCAGAGTTATGCCACGGCCAAGAAACTGTCCGACTACATGCCCGTGGACATCTATATCGCCGGCTGCATGCCGCGTCCAGAGGCGGTGATCTCCGGCATGCGGGATCTGATGGAAAAGATCCGCACGGGCAAGGCGGATTCCTGGAAGGATTATTTTCGCAACTATGATCATTACCTGGGGCAGCAGCAGCGCCTGTTCGGTCCCAAGTGGCAGACACCCACGGACATCATCGGTGAGGCAGAGCACTATGGCCTGATCACCGGGAACACCCGCGGTGAACACACGCGCCTGCTGGAAGAACACCAGAAACGTCTCGAACCCCTGGAGATGCGCCTGTGAGCAAGGAACTGGCAAGATGGATGGATGATCTCCTGCAGGAGATCGACACCCTGAAGTTCGAACGCAAGAACGAACGCCGGGTGAGGGTGGACGTGGACAGCAAGTCCGTGCATTCCCTGCTGGAACTGTTGCGCGGCCGCGCTTCCTTCGTGCATCTTTCCGCCATCAGTTGCGTGGACTGAATCGACGAAGGCCAGTTCGAGCTGGTCTATCATATCTGGTCCTATGAAATGAACACGCTGGTGTCCGTACACACGCGCATCTCGCGGGACAGCTGTTCCTACATTTCGGTGTATGACATCTTCCCCAACTGCGCGTTCTACGAAAGAGACATCCACGAAATGTATGGCATGTATTTCGAGGGCAGCCCCTGCATGGACAAGTTTATCCTCACCGAGTGGGATGGGCCGCCACCCATGCGCAAGGACTTCGATTCCGAAGCCTGGGTGAACGAGCATTTCGACTGGCAGGACTACCATCCGGACTGGCTGCAGGAACTGGAAACCCAGGGAGGCGGCATCACCATCCATCCCGAAGAGCAGCGCTTCAGCCGCAGGAACAAGGAATGAGACCGGAGAACTACGAAGCCAAGCGCCAGCCGCCGAGCAACGAATTCGAACTCAACTTCGGTCCCAACCATCCGGGCATCGAAGGCAACTATGCTTTCCGGGTCAAGGTCAGTGGCGATACCGTGCTGGAGGGCAGGGCCGATGCAGGTTACCTGCACCGGGGCTTCGAGAAGCTCATGGAAAACCGCCTGTGGATTCAGAATATCGCCATCACGCCACGTATCTGCGTACCCGACCCCGTGCCCATGGAAGTCATCTACTGTCTCTCGGTAGAAGACCTGTGTGGCCTGGAAGTGCCGGCGAAAGCCCAGTGGTTGCGTGTGCTGCAGATGGAAATGTCCCGTTTCGCGGCCTATCTCTTTTATTTCGGCGGCCTGGGTGCCACCAACGGCATGTACACCCCTCATTACTGGGGCATGGCGGACAGGGATCTGATCCTCGACCTGTTCGAGGAACTCTGTGGTGGCCGGGTCTATCACATCTACAACATCCCCGGCGGCGTGCGGCGGGACATCCCCGACGGCTGGCTGGAGCGGGTCTCCAGCACCTTCGATTATCAAGCGTGTCTTCGGCCTCGTGATAGATTTTGGGACATCCCAGTCCCCAAAATCGACTCGGCCTTTGACAACCTATTTGTTCCCCAGCCGTCCTGGTCACCAAGCACTACGCAACAACTT
>NZ_JBHNMF010000588.1:0-1937 GCF_048562965.1 Thiolapillus sp.
ACGAGCGCGAGGACATGGTCGAGTACATCAACACCCTCACGGAAGGCAAGGGGCTGGACGAGCAGGCCATCCGCGAGGGTTACGAGTGCTTCAAGGCGGAGAAGAACGCCCGGGAACTGGCCGTCATCGCCGAAAAGCACGGTCTCAGTCCTGATGCCCTGCAAGGCTTCATCGACAGTATCCTGAGCCGTAGAATCTTCGACCCTGATGCGCTGACCGAACTGCTCCGCCCCCTGGGGCTGGGCTGGAAGGTGCGGGCCCAAAAGGAGTTGGAGCTGATGGATGACCTCACGCCCCTGCTGCGCAAGCAGGCCGAAGGCCAGGAAATTTCAGGGCTGGAAGTGTATGAGCGGTAAAAGCGACAAGAAAAAGCCTCTGGTGCCCCGCCTGCGCTTTCCTGAGTTTCGGGAGGCGGGGGCGTGGGAGGTGAAGCGGTTGGGGGAAGTTTGTGAAATAAACCCCTCTACAGGGGATCTGCCGGATAACTTCATATACATTGATTTAGAGTCTGTTGTTGCTGGCCAGCTAGTCAAAAAACAGAAAATATCTAAGGAAGGGGCACCAAGCCGTGCCCAAAGGGTATTGGAAAGTGGAGATGTGATATATCAAACTGTGAGGCCGTATCAGAAAAACAATTATCTTTTCGACCTTAGTGACGGGAACAGATATGTTGCTTCGACGGGATATGCGCAATTTAGAGCCCATGATTCGGAAAATTTTTTATTCCAACTAATACACACTGACAGTCTCATAAACAAGGTGTTATCGCGGTGTACCGGATCAAATTATCCAGCAATCAACTCTTCCGACCTTTCTAAAATACAGGTGGTAGTACCTAGAACAGATGAACAACAAAAAATCGCCCACTGCCTCTCCTCCCTTGATGAGGTGATCGGGCTGCAAGCCAAAAAGGTCCAGGCCCTGAAACAGCACAAGAAGGGCCTGATGCAGCAGCTCTTCCCCGCCGAGGGCGAAACCACACCCCGCCTGCGCTTTCCCGACTTTCGGGAGGCGGGGGCGTGGGAGGTGAAGCGGTTGGGGGAGATCTTTCAAGAAAGGACCGAGCGAGACAGTTCTAGTTTAGAGTTATTGTCAGTGACAATGTCTGAAGGCGTTGTAAAAACATCACAGTTGGACCGAAAAAACAACGCTAGCTCTGACTTGTCAAACTACAAGAATGTTTACCCTAACGATATCGTTTATAACTCAATGAGAATGTGGCAAGGTGCAAGTGGTGTATCTCAATGGCAGGGGATTGTTAGTCCAGCATATACAGTAATAACACCTATCAGTACTCAGAAACCATTTTTTTGGGCATATTACTTCAAACATACTGAAAATATTGAAAAATTCTCTCGATATTCACAGGGTGTTACATCTGATACTTGGAGTTTGAAATTTCCAGCCTTTTCATCAATCAAGATCCCTGTGCCAACCAAGGCAGATGAACAACAAAAAATCGCCCACTGCCTCTCCTCCCTTGATGAGGTGATCGGGCTGGAGTCGCACAAGCTCGACGCCCTCAAGAACCTCAAGAAAGGCCTGATGCAGCAGCTTTTCCCGCAGGATGTGGCATAGATGCAACCTTCTGTGCCGAACAGTCTCCTTCGCTCTGATCTGGACGGCAAGGCTCTGTTGCCGCAGGTAACGCAGGCCAGCCATTCTGAGCATCCCGAGGATGATCAATATCGCGGAGGGCAGGGAGGCGCCATGAACGTCCTTGTGTATCGCCAGGGGACGACAAACTGCCTTGTGTTGCATAAAACGATAATGGCGATACACAACAAAGGTTATATTGGTCGGCGGACACGCCGACATCCCCTGCTTTTTGCGAGGATTCCGGCAGGCCATCCATCATGGCGTGCCGCCGCCAGGCCGCGCTTCGTTTGTCGCCGTGCCTCACGGGACGCTGCTGACCTGCCAAAAAACCACCCCGG
>NZ_JBHNMF010000589.1:0-1936 GCF_048562965.1 Thiolapillus sp.
CCTGGGAGGGCATGGTCTGAAGAAGAACCTTCAGGAATCTGTGTTCTGCGGGAGAAAACAGGGTATCGAGGCGAGTGTACCGCGGCTCGGTTTTACTCGATGGTGATAGTACCGCCAGTGCGACGAGGACAATTACGATAAAGGTTCCAGTAGGTCCGAACGGTATCAAGGAACTAAACGAGTCGAGTATTGTGATGCCTTGGTTAAATGTTCTTTAATGTTTGCAGGGCGCTGCCCCATCCCGTCAACTCGAACTCGTAATGTATTATTTTGGGCGTTTCCGGCCGCAACGCCTTGATGTCGTCAGTAATGGGTCGGTTCCCCTTTTTAGCCTCGTGCAGCGCTTTGTAATAATGCTGCCGCCGCTTCATGGTTTCCTCATCAGCAATGGGAAGACCGGAAATCTGGACGGTTGGTGCCCGGGCGAGGACATCGGACAACTGCTCGGTGCCGCCAAGCACCTTTCCTTGGTTGTCAAGAAACAAGGACAGGTCGGGCAGGCTGTCCTTGTCATAATCGGCCGCATCCTTTGGGGGAGCCAATTTCACCATTGTTGTAATCTGGGCAGAACCGGGAACCATCATCGCAGCCAAGTGCTGCGCACCGTCTTTTTGCTCCTTCTTCAGCACTTCGGCATAGATGATTGGACGTTGCCCAGGAACAACGACATACGCCAATTGCAGCACAATATCGTCATTGTGGGTCGATGGCATAAACGCTTTTGCCATGCGAACGGTCTTGCCATTTCGTTCCTGCTTGAAGAACGACCATCCGCGTTCTTCCAACGCCTGCTTTGAAAGATGCTCAGGCTCGGGCAGGTCGTCAGGAAAAACCAGAACGGAAGGCAGTTCCTGCGCAGTCTCATTGGCAGGGGCCTCCTTTTCCTTTTCATTATCGCTGACACGGGAGGCGGAGAACGAGGGGGGCATACCGGTATCATGGGATGCCTGTGACGTACCGGGATGATGGAAACCAAACAGGTACACAACAAGTGCAATTGTTAAAACAACAAGAATGAGAATGGGTTTTTTCATCAAATTCCCGCGAGGGTATCCCCGGTTTGCCGCGCCAGCGGAAATGGGGACTCGCGGCCTCCTGGTTGTAATGGGAAACCATTGCCGAATACTGTCGACGAAAAACCTGTGTGATTTTACCGGAACACGATCACAAGTCGGTGGACATAAACGCAAAAAAATGCGTTTAGGATTTCTACAGACAAGCGATAATGGTAAAATACAGCGTCAAAGCGGACGTATAACGTCAAATATGTCGTTTAGAAACCAACAGGGTCGAACAATGGTAAAAAAATCTGAAAAGCAAACAGCAGGTAAAAAGCGGCGCCGAACGACTTCCCAGCGCGCTGTTGCCAAAAAAACAGCTGCGAAACGCGCTCCAAAGAAACGCTCAGCGGCAAACACCTTGGACCACCTAAGCGCGGCAGATCTGCGAAAGTTGGCGGAAGCGCGAGAGCGTGAGGAAGCAGCCAAGCGGAGAGAGGAAGCTGCAATAAAACTGGCGGAACTGAAGGCCAAACGTCGGGCTGTTGAGGCGGAATACCGCAAAACATTGCGGGCTATCGACCGCGAGATCGAGGCTCTGAAGGGCAAACAGGGTGGCTCGGGCCGAAAACAGTGGAGCGTGAGCGAAGTTGTAACCACAATGCTGGCCAAAACGGATACCATGACCACCACGGATATTCGGAATGGGCTGAACCAGCAGAAAATCAAAGCGAGCAACCTGTCGCAAACGCTGACCTACCTGAAAAGGCGGGGCAGGATAGAACAGGTCAAGCGGGGTGTGTACCGGCTGGCCGGGCAATCGCTGCCAGCCATGGAGAGCGAAGCGAAGGCTGGTAGACCCCAGTAGCCGCGAGGCCGCACTGTTTTCCCGGCGTGCCTTGCGCCAGAGGGAAAACAAAGTAGGCCTCCGAACGCGG
>NZ_JBHNMF010000590.1:0-1936 GCF_048562965.1 Thiolapillus sp.
TTTTCGATAGCTATGAGGATTCCCCCTCCTGGAATATTGTGGCACGACAGCGATTTGACTTTAAGCCGATCAACCCGATCTACGTTCGCACGCACCGGGTAAGTAAAGACCAGTGTATAGCAATGCGCGATGACCGGGGTACACCGCGCGCGGTGTACGAAGTCCTGACCAAGGTACTTTCCTGGCTGTCTGAGCCCCTAGTTGTGAAACCGATCTCAGTGCCTGAAGGGCTTCGGTTCGATGTTCATGTTATGAGACGGTCACTTCTCCCATCCAGTCGGGAGGAACCACAGGATTACCGGATGGATGAGATAAAGGATTACCGGATGGAGGAAGTAAGGATCTACGCGAGCGCTATTGGAGAGTATGCCTGCATGGAAGATGCGTGTTACAGGATCGAGAAAATGCTGGCAGTGTCGGGTATGCCCTGCCGTTCGGTGACACTTCCGAAGCTGGGATATTTTAAGGATCAGAATGGGCTCTACGTGGATTACGAAGTTAGATATTAGGAGAAACTGAAATGAAATATTACATGGCAAAACAGACAGACCCCCGGCCTATTGAATGCAGTGCTACTACGCTGAAAGACGCGCAGTTAGAGGCTGAAGCTCACTTTGCTGTGGGTTCCCAACGCGTACCGATTTATGTTCTGGAGTTGGGGAAGCACCCAGACTGGAAACCCGGGGAAGAACCTCTCAGGATGTATCGCTGCCTCCCCTGGTCGGAAATCACAGAAGATTTATGGGGGATACGCGGGGATGCTGAGAGGAAGTTGTGCCTTGAAGTAAAGCACCCGGGGGAGCTGTTACGGGAGTACTATATGAAACCCCGGAGTATGTCCATTGCTGAGCTTGCGGCTCACTTGGGGAAATCCCCGGAATACACGAGGAGCCTTCTCCAGGGTCAGTGTGATATCACCCCGATAGTTGCGTATTATCTGGCATACACGTTCGAAACCAGCAAAGAATACTGGCTCAATTTGCAGCGTGGCTACGATCTGCGGATGAAGTCAGGCGGTGATACATGAGCCGCGGACAATTTATTAACCGCCCAATAACGGCCCTTATCTTTTCGAGAACAGAGAGGAAACTGAAATGAGATACATTGTCGCTGGCCTTGTAGGCCTTGCATTTGCTAACCCCGTAATCGCGGTGGATAGCGTATGCAGCACGCCCCGGGATGGCATTGCTGTTGAGATCGGAGATGCGGGAGAGCCGAAACGTATCGAGCTGAACGGAGTCTCCGCAATGCACGAAGCGGATGTACTGGTGAGGGTGAGGAGTGACACGCTGACTCTGGATCGGACTGCGATCACGCAGCATGCCCGAAAGCTTACGGACGGCTCCACAACCTCCTCGGGACGGTTCCACGGGGACAACGGGGTGATTTACTGGCTTTCGCAGTCCGGGATGGTACAGGGGACGAGTTTTCACGTCACGCATTGGACGTTCAGCAGCGCGAAACCGTTTGGGGAGGTAGCTTTTGGGGTGTACGCGGATATCGACATAGGGCATTACGCGAGCCGTAACAGTCTCATTGTCGGCGGCGTAGGACATCCTCACCGTCTGGTGGTCACGACGGGTGCGCAGTCTTCTGAAGGTGTCGCCCTTGGTTTGCGGTATCTCCGGAACGCGTCAGCGATTGGATGGATGGCGGATCTCACAGCGTATTATGCTAATTACGGGCATGTGCTGGATGCGGCGATTCTGACCGGTGCGGATGCGGGCTGGGGCACTTTCACGCCCAATCAGACGTACTACCCGGGTGCACAGGGCTACGGTCCTGCGGATATGGCCCCCGTAATTGGGCTTGCGCTTAACCCGGCAGCGAAGCTGGCGAGTTTTGAGACAGTGATTGCCGGCGCGCCCAAGGGGTACATCAACTGAAACACACGGCACCTGTCATAAACACAGATGCTTTACTAACCGCCCAATAA
>NZ_JBHNMF010000591.1:0-1932 GCF_048562965.1 Thiolapillus sp.
TCGAACTCCCGACATCCTGCTCCCAAAGCAGGCGCGCTACCAGACTGCGCTATACCCCGAATTTGCTTCCACTTTCCGTGAAGGCGGTGCATGATACTCAAGGCAGAAGCGATAGTCAATCTGTGATACAGCTCTGTGATGGATTCTTCTAAACCGCTATCATAGGCAGCAACTTCCGCTGAAAAGGGAAAAACAATGCCAAGGAAAACCTTTCTTCCAAGTATATTGCTGGGCCTTTTTCTGGTCACATCACAGGCCTTCGCCGGCATGTACCGATGGACCGATGACGAAGGTGATGTGGTGTATTCACAGACCCCACCGCCGGACAACCGCCCGGTAAAACCCATTGCGCCACCACCGCCACCTGCTGAGAACACCAGCCAGATTCAGCAGCAAACCCAAAAGCTGCAGGAACAGCTCGACAATATTGCCAGGGAAAGACAAGCGTGTCTTCGACCTCGTGATAGATTTTGGGACATCCCAGTCCCCAAAATCGACTCGGCCTTTGACAACCTATTGGTGCCCCAGCCGTCCTGGTCACCCAGCACTACGCAACAACTTCGCAAGCTCGTTGCTGCTCCGTACTTGCCTCCCAATGACTGGACGCCGCGTTTGGATGCCTACTTTGCTTCCCCTCTGGCGCTATGCGCACGACGGGTAAGCAGTGCGGCCTCGCGGCTACTGGGGTCTACCAGCCTTCGCTTCGCTCTCCATGGCTGGCAGCGAACGAAAAAAAGCAAAAGCAGCAGGAAGCCGCACAGGAGAAAAAGCAGAAAGCTGAAAAATGCAAGGTTGCGCGCAGTAACCTGAAAAGCATGCAGGAAAAACCGCCCAACACACTGTGGGGGCTGCCCGATGGCAGCTATCAGCGCTTTACTGTCGAAGAAAGACAAAAAGAAATCGACAAACTCAATAAAATAATCAATGAGAACTGCAAATAGGTGGCCTATGCCCTTACTGACCGTTACAACCAATATGGAAATTTACCCGGATCATCAGGAACAGATACTGATCAAACTGTCAGCCTTTGTTGCCCAGTTGCTGGGCAAGCCCGAGAGCTATGTCATGGTCCAGCTGCAGAGCGGCCAGCCTATGCTTATGGGCGGCACCAACGAACCCTGCGCCCATCTCCGGCTCAAGAGCCTGGGCCTCCCGGAAGACAGCACCGAAGGGCTTTCCACGGCACTTTGTGACGCTATTACCGGGCAGCTGCGCATTCCGGCCAACCGTATCTATATCGAGTTTGCCAACCCCGCCAGGCACATGTGGGGCTGGGACAAAGGCACCTTTGGTTAAACCTGCTCCCCAGTTCGCCTGACATTCGCCGCCCATGTTTGGACAAGATCGCCAGCGTTTGCGACGTTATTACCTGCAAGCATGGCAAAAGCAGCAGACCGGCGTGGCGATGGAACCCCTGGAATCCCTGATTGCCAACGTCATCGGGCAACACCCTGAATACCATGCCATATTGCAGTCCGAAGATGCCCTGGAAAAGGATTTCACGCCGGAGCAGGGGCAAAGTAATCCTTTCCTGCACATGGGCATGCATATCAGTCTGGCTGAGCAGATCAGCACCGACCGGCCAGCCGGCATTCGCAACACCTATCAGAAGATCAGGAACAAGCTTGGCGATGCGCATGCTGCAGAGCATCACATGATGGAATGCCTGGGTTTGGCCCTTTGGGAAGCCCAGCAGCAGAACCGCGCACCCGATGAGCAAGCGTACCTGGAATGCCTGAAAAAACTAGCCCCTTGACTGCTGTAGATACTCTGTTTCTGGTCAACCCTTATTTTCACTTTCACCATAAAATATTTGGCTCTTCCCCTGATTGAGTGGGCGCCCATCATCTAGTAATCCCATCAGGGTAAAGATCCAACCCGCCGAGATGGAAGTAAATGGCATTGGCAAACCGCTCTTTATTGCGGAAGCCT
>NZ_JBHNMF010000592.1:0-1927 GCF_048562965.1 Thiolapillus sp.
TTAGCTTCACCTGGATTAAAGCGTTTCATCGTACCGACATTGCCCGAGGCCTTACGCCATTGCGCGAGGTATTCCGTTGAGCAAGCATTCCGTTTGAATAGCTGCTCGCATTGGAATACCTGGGCTCGTATCTGATTGCGTCGATGCTTTGGCATCGACGGTCTTCTAGCATTGACATTGAGGCTCGTTACCTCCATTCGATATCCCCCTGTCGATATTTTGTGCTTCGATCTTTTTGGCTTGTAGCCGCGAGAGGAAAGCATGCCGTAGACGCCTGAGATGATGTTGGTGACCTGTGTCTTGCTGATCGAATAAGATGCTGAAACGGTCACGTCATCCATAAAGCGACTGTAAACGAGGCCCTGGCGATGTAGCTGAGTTACGAAATCCGGCTCTCGATCCCACAGGGCCAGGTTGGCCAGGTAGCCGCTGGTTTTCCAGCCCTGAGGTAATACGCCCTCATGAGTGGTTAGCTTGGTCAGGAGGGCTGCAACTTCTGGGTGGAAGTTAAAAAAACGCTGCCAAATGTTGAGCACGACATCGCTGGTGGTACTGGGAAAGAAATCTCTAATGTCTTCGCTGATCAGTATCTTTTTCTTGGTGTGTAGTGCGGCATGGCGAGAGTAGTCACGAGTGGTTTTGTTGTCAGCGATTCCGCCGAGGATGTAGTGGGGATATTCCACCTGCTTGAGCAAGCGGTTCTTTATGCGCTCATGAATAACTTTCAGGGGCTTACGCGCATCATGTGTGTGACGGGGCTTGCCGTCTTTTTTTCTGAGGATTTTACCTGGCTTCCAAAGGGAAGGGATGTTCTCAGAAAGGTCGAGCAATTCCGCCGTGGTTGTCGACAACACACTGGCCAACGCCTCAATGTGAGCAATCGAACCCACCTTAGAACGGGCTTTGTTGTTTTCTAGTGCCATCCATGAGTTCCAGAATACCGGTTGAAAGGGAATCGAGCTGATCCTCTTTCATCTCGGGTATTTCTTCTTTTTCCGCCGCTATGAATACCAGCACTGAAAGCGGGGTCTTGAGCGCCTTAGAGATCGATTCGACCATGGCAATGCTTGGGGCACGCTTGTTCTTCTCGATCAGGCACAAATGGGATACCGATACGCCCGAAAGCTCAGCAAGTTTGGACTGAGTCAAGCCGCGTAGTTTTCGACAGGTTTTGATGGCTTCGCCAAGGTTCATCATCGTACCAGTGTTGAATTAGAAAAGGGGTCCGCTGTGCTAGCTACTTGGACAGGATCTGGATGAGAGCGAGGATACTTGGGAAATTCTCAAGAACCTTGCCGAGGGCCGACAGAACGGCGTGTTTCATGCCGGTGTCTTGGTAGCCTGTCTCGATGTATCCCAATATCAGTTTAATTGCCTCGTCCAGTTGTTCAGTAGCACTGGTGTCTGCTGCATCGCGCATCGATGCTTTTACGTCCAGGAGGACGTTCAGCATCTTCTTCAAAAGCTCTTCATTCATTACGAATTTTCCTCTAATGGTTTCAAACGGTGCAAATCGCACCAGTCGCCACAACACGATCAGACCGATTGGAATGCAGCAAACACCACGAACCCAATTTCCTGCCGAAGGCTCAGTCGCTCCAGTCGCCGCAGCTTTGGGAGCGCCGGTTACCTGCCTCGCCGGATCGCGGACAGATGTGGCCTTGGAAGGACGTTGATGCCAACGTCGGCTACTTCGCCGTCGAAGCAGCCCGGTTCCAGTCTGATCTCAGGATGAGTCTTTTAAAGAGCACGCGGAGTGGTAACACTCCGCCATGAAGAAGAATATACAGAATTTTTTGCTCTACGCAAAGTTTTTGCTTTAAGCAAATTTATGGCTGAGACCTGTTCAATCAGCTTTCTAGGCGCCTGTCCTGAGCAGAGCGTTCAACGGATCTGCAATCTGCTCTCGATCTTGGATCGAAACGAC
>NZ_JBHNMF010000593.1:0-1925 GCF_048562965.1 Thiolapillus sp.
GCGAGGCCGCCCGGTGTTTCCGTGACTTCCGCTACCGCACGCGCAAATCCTGGTCCTGTGAACGGCGGGTGATCGGCAAGGCCGAATACCTGCCAGGTAAGGCCAATCCGCGTTTTGTCGTCACTAACCTGAGCACCCTTGATGCGGATGCCCAACATTTATACGAAGATCTTTACTGTGCCCGTGGCGAGATGGAAAAATTCATCGGGAATGAATTTTCGCGCAAGCCCCGAAGGGGTGAGGCGCAGGGATGCGCCGAACAAAACCGGATCAAGGAGCAGCAACTGGGACTGTTCGCCGATCGCACCAGCAGTGCCACCCTGCGGGCGAACCAACTGCGGCTGTACTTCTCTTCCTTTGCCTATGTCCTGCTGCACGGCCTGCGTCGGCTGGGCCTGACCGGTACGGCGTTTGCCAAGGCCCAGAGCACGACGATCCGTCTGAAGCTGCTGAAAATCGGCGCCCGCCTGCGCCTGACAGCGCGCAAAGTCTGGCTGTCCTTCTCGGAAGCGTATCCCTACGCCAGTGATATTGCTCAGATCCTGGCCAATCTCAAGCAGCACCCTGCCTGGTCACCCCCTGGATAAACCCTATTACATCCGGCAACGTTGACACAACCGATCAGACTCCGGTGCTGAGGGGCCGACGCATCTGTTCCGTCGAAAAAACATCCTCCAGAGCCCCGGGAGAGCGAAAAACACGAGAATCACTTCTCTCGGCGAGTACCTTGGCACGAGAAATGGGCTATCGGTCTATCTTGGCCACGTCCCGGCGCCCAAAAACGCCGGAACTAGGGGATCGGTGAGCGATGCGGGTTAGGCTTTTTCCACGGAGAAAAAGGCATGTGCTGGGCATATCCAGCCAACAGAGTGGCATCAATGCCATCTGTTTTGCTTCTTTTCATCATGACATCAGCATATTGCTTGGCGGCTTTCGGGTTGAGTACCATCAACTCAATTCCGGTTCCATCCAATAGCACGCACAGATCCAGATGATAAACACCCGTTGCTTCCACGCATACGCGCTGAACCTTTCTTTTCTGCAAGACTTTGAGTATGGCTTGATGTCCCTTGGCATCGTTCTCGAATGTGATGGGGGTACTGATCGAAGTGCCATTGCGATTGATGACGGTTTCCAGTTGCTTTGCACTGACATCAATACCGGCGCTGCCAGCCATGGAGAGCGAAGCGAAGGCTGGTAGACCCCAGTAGCCGCGAGGCCGCACTGTTTTCCCGGCGTGCCTTGCGCCAGAGGGAAAACAAAGTAGGCCTCCGAATGCGGCGTCCAGTCATATGGGAGTCAAGTACGGAGCAGCAACGAGCTTGCGAAGTTGTTGCGTAGTGCTTGGTGACCAGGACGGCTGGGGCACAAATAGGTTGTCAAAGGCTGAGTCGATTTTGGGGACTGGGATGTCCCAAAATCTATCACGAGGCCGAAGACACGCTTGCTGAAATCATTTTTTACCTCACATCGTGTTCTGTTACCATTGAACCCGGCTCCCGATCCTGAACCCTCGCCTACCGACCTTGCGAATACAGGCTCAAGAACAGCTGTTCTTGAGCCTCAGATACTCCACGGTATTGGCGAAGAGGACGGGGGCCCATCTACGTACAAGCTCTTAGCTTCAGGTCGGAACGGCCTCCCGGGTTATGCCCACCTATTGGGCATCTTTTCATAAATTCGTTTAATGGGTGAGTTGTCAACCCACCTTGTAGCAGAGCATACAAGGTCGGACTTCAGTCCGACATTTCTCTCCGTTGTGGCAGCTGTTGTCGGGCTGAAGCCCGACCTACGGAATAAAAACAAGGCTCTTCCCCAAATGGAGTGGGTAGATTATCGTAATCCCCTATGAGAGACAAAGACCTATATGCCCAGATACTGGGAATCAAGAGTCCCTGGCAAGTATCCGGTGTAGAGCTGGCGCT
>NZ_JBHNMF010000594.1:0-1925 GCF_048562965.1 Thiolapillus sp.
AAAACACGAGAATCACTTCTCTCGGCGAGTACCTTGGCACGAGAAATGGGCTATCGGTCTATCTTGGCCACGTCCCGGCGCCCAAAAACGCCGGAACTAGGGGATCGGTGAGCGATGCGGGATAACTGTCATTGATCTGCTTGAACTGATCCAGGTCCAGGTACAGCACTGCAATCAGCGTCTCTTCCCTTTCCGCCCGTTTCAGCGACTGCCTGAGGCGATCGAAGAACAGCTTCCGGTTGGGCAGGGAAGTCAGGGGATCGTGATTGGCCAGGTGCTCCAGATGGCGGGCCTTGTCATTGAGCTCGGATGTCTTGCGCTTGATGAGGAAATGAACAAGCGTGTCTTCGACCTCGTGATAGATTTTGGGACATCCCAGTCCCCAAAATCGACTCGGCCTTTGACAACCTATTCGTGCCCCAGCCGTCCTGGTCACCAAGCACTACACAACAACTTCGCAAGCTCGTTGCTGCTCCGTACTTGTCTCCCAATGACTGGACGCCGCGTTCGAATGCCTACTTTGCTTCCCCTCTGGCGCTATGCGCACGACGGGTAAGCAGTGCGGCCTCGCGGCTACTGGGGACTACCAGCCTTCGCTTCGCTCTCCATGGCTGGCAGCAAAAGCATGGCGATGCCGGCAAGCGCCACTGCGACGATGACACTGATGATCAGCACCCACTTGACCCAGAGAGGCAGATGCCGCGTGGCATCCAGAGGCGAAAACCAGCGGTCGGTCAGCCGGTAGTAAACCGATTGCTTGTCCTTCTTGTAAGCAGCCAGGTGCCTGTCTATGGTGTCCAGGATCGCCTGGCCGCCGGCACTCGCCGCATAGTTCAGCAGCGCGGGGCGCACCAGTATGCTGGTTTTCTTCAGACCGTAATCCGGGGCGTATTTTCTGCCGAAATAGGTATTGACCAGGCCGGCATCGACCCAGCCTATTTTCACCAGGCGAAACACATCATTGAAGCTGTTCACCTCGTGGAAGACCGGTGACACTCCCAGGCGCTTCACTTCCTCCCTGATCGCCTCGAACTGGATACTGCCAGGCTCTTTCCATCGAGCGCTTTCAGGGACGGCAGGCTGGTGTCCTTGCGCACATACACCACGGACCAGCTTGAAAGCACGACTTCTTTGCCGAAAAGAAAACGGTGAGCCCGCCTGTCGGAATAGGCGACATCCGGCAACAGATCGATCTTTCCCTTCGCGAGGCGCTCGAGGCAGTCATTCCATTCACAGGGAAAATAATTCAGCGTCCAGCCTTCTTCTGCGGCGATGCTCCCCAGCAGCTCGACAAAAAAACCATCGGGCTGCCCCTCTGCGTTCACAAAGAGCTTGGGTTCGTTCTGATAGATGCCTACATTGATAGTCTGGGCAGCCAGCACCGGCTGCGCCAGAATACACAACAAAGCACACAAACGAACCATCACAACCAACGTGAACTCTCCCGTTCCCCATCGTTCCAAAACAACCGGCAACCCCGAATCAGTGCGCTTCCCGGCCGGCCTGCGGCGGCTTAGCCCCACTGAGCCAGCGAACAGCTGTCTGAAGCACAAATTTCAGGAAACAAACGCCGAAGCCTTCACAGTTTATCCCAAATCAGGGCAACAATGAGACATCTACCCATTAACAGGCTGTTGAAAAACACCCAAATCTGAGAAAATATCACTAAGAATTGAACGAGAAGCAAAAGTACCATGCGTGGTCCCGATATTCATCAAGATACGTTATTCAGCACGGTAAGTCCTGCAGACCGGGTGCCTAACCCGCATCGCTCACCGATCCCCTGGTTCCGGTGTTTTTGGGCGCCGGAACGTGGCCAAGATAGCCCGATAGCCCATTTCTCGTGCCAAGGTACTCGCCGAGAGAAGTAATTCTCGTGTTTTTCGCTCTCCCGGGGCTCTGGAGGATGTTTTTTCGACGGAACA
>NZ_JBHNMF010000595.1:0-1922 GCF_048562965.1 Thiolapillus sp.
GTGTTGGGTCAATAGCATAGACTCGGCGTACTATGATGTCAAGCCTCTACAGACATGAAAAAGCGATTGTAGATCCATCGAGGCAGGCTTGTACTCAGTCTTAGGGGTGAGTAGTTACCTTGAAAGTATGCACGAGTTACTGGTAGATTCATGCACTACCACAGGTTGCTCGGGGCGGATCAAAAGATGGCAAGAGAACAATGGAATTCCCAGTTGGGCTTTCTTCTCGCGGCGGTGGGCTCCGCCATCGGCCTGGGCAACATCTGGCGTTTCAGCTACCTAGCCTATGAACACGGCGGTGGCGCCTTTCTGGTTCCCTATGTGATTGCACTGCTGACCGCAGGTATTCCCCTGCTGATCCTGGAATACGGTATCGGTCACGAACGGGTGGGCTCGGCTCCCCTGGCCTATGCCAAGATCAGCAAACGCTGGGAATGGCTGGGCTGGTGGGCGGTGCTGTTCGTCATGTTCGGTATCGTGCTTTATTACTCGGTGGTCATCGCCTGGTGCATGAACTTTTTCTGGCTGTCCTTCGACCTGGGTTGGGGAGACGATCCCAACAGCTTTTTCTTCAAGGAGTTCCTCCAGGTCAGCGACAGTCCCGGTGATATCGGCGAGGTGCGCACCCCCATTCTTGCTGCCCTGGCGCTGGTCTGGCTGATCAACTGGGCCATCGTCTACCGGGGTGTGCGGCGCGGCATCGAGCTGGCCAACAAGATTCTCATGCCCACCCTGCTGGTGCTGATCGTGGCGCTGGTAGCCTGGTCCCTGACTCTGGAAGGCGCCGCCATGGGCATCAAGGCCTATCTCAGCCCCCACTTCTCCCACCTGTCCGATCCCAGGGTTTGGATCGACGCCTACAGCCAGATTTTCTTCACCCTGAGTCTGGGCTTCGGCATCATGATCGCCTATGCCAGCTATCTGCCCCGCAAGGCGGACATTACCCGCAACGCTCTGCTCACCGCCGTGATCAACAGCGGTTTCTCCCTGTTCGCCGGCCTGGCTGTTTTCGCGGTACTGGGCTTCATGGCCACCACCCAGCATCAGCAGCTGGCGGATGTGGTGGCGGAAAGCATCGGTCTGGCTTTCGTCGCCTATCCCAAGGCGGTGAGTCTGATGCCCGGCGGTAATTTCTTTGGCGCCTTGTTCTTCCTCTGTCTGGTGGTGGCAGGGCTGTCCTCCGCCGTGTCCATCATCGAGGCGTTCGTCTCTGCCATGGTGGACAAGTTCGGCATGAGCCGCCAGAAGCTGGTGACCTTCATCTCGGTGCTGGGCTTCCTCGGCTCCATCGTCTTCACCACCCACGCGGGCCTGCTGTGGCTGGATATCGTGGATCATTTCGTCACCCACTACGGACTGGTGAGCGTGGGCATCATGGAGTGTCTGGTGGTCGGCTGGCTGTTCCGGCTGCCCAAACTGCGCCATCACATCAACCGCATCTCCTCCATCCCCCTGTGGCGCTGGTGGGATTTCCTCATCAAGATCTTCATTCCCCTGGTGCTGCTTATCATCCTGGCGGGCGATCTCTATTCCGAGGTTCAGAAACCCTATGCCGGCTACAGCTGGGCCTCGGTGATTCTCATCGGGCGGGACTGGCTGCTATTGACCCTGGTGGCTGCCTTCGTCATCGCCTGCCGCCCCTGGCGGACGGGTTCTCACGAGGAAGGGGGACGCTCGGACAATATCTAGTTCCCGTCTATAAATGCCAAGTCATTGAAATTCAATTGAAAAACCGAAAAAAGACGATGAGAAATCCGGTGCAGGATGGTACAATTATGATGTAAAAATCTGCGTTCTTAGAAACGCAGACTTGCCTTTTGCCCCCTATAAGGGGGCTTTGATGCCAGCCTTCTGAGAAGGCTGGCTGGTGAGTTATCCCATTTCATTGATTACTTGCCCAAGTCCATTTGAACTTGGCGTTG
>NZ_JBHNMF010000596.1:0-1921 GCF_048562965.1 Thiolapillus sp.
GTAAATGCAGAAAATTCGAACCGCCCAATTGGCGAGGAAGTGAGCAGGATGCAGCAATCAGCGTATAGAACAAGCTCTAACGGGCAGCATGAACAAAATAGCAACTTTATTTCACCCGAAAATATACGGTGGAACAATGTTGCTTACTCTAAACTCTAGTACTTGGTAGTAATTTTTCCCACCCTAATCAAACGAGGAATCTCATGGCCAGCGTCGAAAAACTCAGCATAGCCCTGACGCATGAAATGGCTGATGAAGTACGCACAGTAGTCAAAAGCGGTGACTACGCCAGCAGCAGCGAGGTTATCCGTGAAGCGCTGCGGGACTGGCGACGAAAACGCGCCCTCTAGGACCAGGAGATCCAGGAACTGCGAAAACTTTGGCATGAAGGTCTGAAAAGCGGTGAGGGCCAATACAATTCCCTGGAAGACATCAAGCAGGCCGCACGAAAACGCCTAGCAGAAAACCAGCAATAACCTGGATATGCCTATCTTCCAGGAAATAGTCCAGGCTGATTTGGTGAAGAAGAAATCTGGTTATCCTTGCATATTGAAATATAAGATTGCAAAATGCAAGGATGATAAAGCGGCGAATACAACAGCAGGTTACTGATGCGCTCGATCGACAAGCTGCGGTCGCGCTAATTGGTCCACGTCAGGTTGGAAAAACAACGATTGCACTGGAGATCGGGGAAGAGAGGGGGGCTCTTTATCTTGACCTGGAGGACAGGGATGATCGTGAGAAGCTATCGAATGCAAAATTGTTCCTAACTCAGTATGAAGACCGACTTGTGGTGCTCGATGAGATTCATCGTGTACCGGAGTTGTTCCAGACACTACGAGGCATTATCGATCAAGGTCGCCGCAAGGGAAAACGGACGGGGCGTTTTTTGATTCTCGGATCGGCATCGATAGACCTTCTCAGACAATCGGGCGAGAGCCTGGCAGGGCGCATTGAATATGTGGATATGCAGCCGCTTGATGTGACAGAGGTGGGAGCGGGAGAGAATGCGCTAAACCGACTATGGATACAGGGCGGGTTTCCAGACAGCTTTCTGGCCAGAAATGAAAAAGACAGCCTAAAACTGCGCAAAAGTTTTATCCGGACATATTTAGAAAGGGATGTACCCCAGTTTGGACCAAGAATTCCAGCAGAAACTTTAGAGCGTTTATGGACCATGTTGGCGCACAGCCAAGGAACGATGCTCAATGTGTCGCGTCTTGCATCCGGGTTGTCGCTGACCGCACCGACAGTCACCAAATATATCGATCTATTGGTCGATTTGCTGTTGGTGAGGCGGTTACGCCCTTTTCGCGCAAATATCGGGAAACGACTGGTTAAGTCACCAAAGGTCTATGTTCGGGATAGCGGTTTGCTGCATGCGTTGCTCGGCATCCAGGATTACAACGGACTATCTGGACACCCTGTTGTTGGTGCGAGTTGGGAAGGGTTTGTGATTGAAAACCTGCTGGCAGTTGTGCCGGACAGAACACTGGCCAGTTTTTACCGTACAGCCGCTGGTGCTGAAGTTGACCTTGTACTGGAGTTGCCTGGAATCTCTGAAACCTGGGCAATCGAGATCAAGCGGAGCCTTTCTGCAAAGCCGCGCAAGGGTTTTTATCACGCATGTGAGGATATACAGCCGAATAAAAGCTTCGTGGTTTATTCCGGCGAAGAGCGGTACCCGGTTTCCGATGGCTTGGAGGCCGTTGGTGTGTCAGAAATGGCTCAGATGCTATTAGAGAAGGCTGGAACACAATGAAAATAAAATCCTGCGAGGGTACTAATGGAACCAGATCACCCGCGCTGCCAGCCATGGAGAGCGAAGCGAAGGCTGGTAGACCCCAGTAGCCGCGAGGCCGCACTGTTTTCCCGGCGTGCCTTGCGCCAGAGGGAAAACAAAGTAGGCCTCCGAACGCGG
>NZ_JBHNMF010000597.1:0-1921 GCF_048562965.1 Thiolapillus sp.
GTGCTTTTTATAATAAATGAGTACCTTTTGTGAAGCAAATGCGTAACCTAAGAAGATCCCAGCCCAATGGGCATCCCGAACTCGACGAGTGAAAGCCCTTCAGCTTCCGCTTCAGGGCGGGTTTGGCAAGACGAGGCAAGCATCAGTGATCACATGACGGAGAAAACCGTCACCCCATTACTTCGGCATGGCAGCGGTGGTAGTGGTCTACGCGGGATTCACGCTCACGGCCTGGCGGCCTTCGCTTCCACTCCGCCAGTGGTTGCGGCACGGCTCGTGCCGCGTTATTTGACGCTCGGAGCCCAGCCGTTAATCCGATCGCTTCTCACCCCCCACGACGGATTCGGGCGATACCCGACTCTCTGAGGTTTTTTGCTCTGACGAACCATCAAACGCCTGGCTGGCAATGCGAAAAACGTCCCGTACCGCGCCAGAACCATTCTCTCCTTTTGAATAGGCTTCCGGGCTTTTTGCGTCCTCAGTCGCGCCAGAACCTCTATCCCCGCCCTCACTGCCGACTGTTTTCTGATCACCTGTCTGGTGTTCCGCTGTGCTGCCGTGCTCCGCGCTTCCAGCAGCAACCTGTTTGTCTAAACCGGGTTGCACGCCAGGTAGATCTGTTCTCGCATCAACGTCACCGACCGGCGCTTGGCTTGCCGTCTTTTCCGCCCCCTCCATACGGTCGGCATGATCCGTCCGGGCTGCCAGGGCGCCGCTGGGCATGTCCTGATGGGCGGGCGTAACTGCCCCGCCCGGCAGGTTGCCGCCAGGGCCGGCACCTGGCGGCGGTTTGGGAAGCCCTGAACCATGTGTCCCAGCGGCTTCTATTCGACGACTGGCGGCAATGATCATCGATTGCGCCCGATGCGCATCCTGCGCTTCTCCCAGATTGGTATGCAACTGTGCAATCCAGTTGAGCACGTTGTCGGGTATCCAGGTAATCAGCGAAAAACATTTGTGCGCGGCAACAATCACAAGCGTGGTCATCAGGACAGCATAGGCCACCAGGTAAGCAGGCGTTCTCCAGGCACCTGAATCAAACTGCGCCATGCGGAACCCCGCACCCACGACCCCGGCGATGGCCTCGAAAAGCAGAATGCTGATAAAGAAGCCGATCACCATCAGGCTCGGGCGCGCCAGCACCCGCAGAAACAGCATGTAGCCTTGTTTGCCGTGTTGGCCGGCTATGCCCTCGCCATCGGGGATGCCGTGCGCAATGGCCCACAGGGGCGCGGCCACTATTACTTCCATCACCAGGATAACCCAACCGATGAATCCCATGATCCAGAGGAAGAAAGGCACCATGGGCAGATAATAGGCCAGCGCCATCCCGGCCAGAAGCAGCACGCCCATGGCGCCCGCGATCAGCCGCCCCAAGAACGAGTCGTTCACATTCGTAGCGGCCATAATTCCGTCTTTGATGCCTTCACCTGTGAAGATTTGAAGCACCAGTCCCCAGGCGGAGCCATCGGTTGCGCCACCCACAAATGCGCCTGCAATCTTCAATGTCAGGAATCCCGCAGCGGCTGCCTGAACACCGGCAATATAGAAATTACCCAGCGTCTGGAGATTTCTCAACGCGTCGCCATCAGACAGATAAGATGCCCAGGAATCCGGTCCGTAGGAGAGCGATTGGGTAAGGATTTCGGTTGCCCGGGTGCTCAACCCTTCGGGGCTGGATATATCCAGGTAGTCCTCCAGTTCATCTTGTACGTCATTTTCCGCACACACATCCACCGCTTCGTCCAGCCCATACTCGTCCTTCTGGTACTCTGTGCAATGCGCCATATCCGCCAGGCTGCTTTTCCGGTTGCCACCGGTGCGCTTGTACATCTGGTAAGCGTTCAGGCGTTCCTGATAGGCCTGGGGCGCGAAGAACGCCCGCCGGGCTTCGCTGAACTGGACCGGGAACGTCTTGATC
>NZ_JBHNMF010000598.1:0-1920 GCF_048562965.1 Thiolapillus sp.
TGCGCCCAGACAATTGGCTCCCGCTCAATCCGGGTGACCTGCTCGGAAGAGCCGGATGCGGGAAATCCGCACGTCCGGTTCTGTGAGGGTGAAAGCCAGCAATGGCCGATCTACTCGACTACCAATCCATCGTTTTTGACTGGAGACGACCCGATCGGAAATGAGCACAAAAAAAAGCCGGGGTTGCGGCCCCGGCTCATGAAATCACATGAGGAAAATAAAATGAAATCGAGAGTTGTCATAGCAGGGGCGCTGGCCTTTGCCAACCCGGCATCCGCAATCACTGTCCATCAGGTCAAACGCATGGCTGACCACGGTCCGCACACGCTGCGCGCTGCAATCGCCACCGCTGCATCTGGCGACCGGATCACGTTTGCGCCCTGGCTCTATGGCAAAACCATTCTCCTGGACAGCCAGATCACTATCAACAAAAATCTACGCATCGAGGGAGACATCAATGGAGACAGACGTCCCGACATCACCCTGGACGGCCAGGAAAAACACCGCATCCTCAATGTCACATCTGGGTCAACTGTGAGACTGTGGGGATTAACACTGACTCATGGATCAGCCCCGGAGGGTGGCGCCATCTACAACCTGGGAAACATCACGGCACAATATTGCCGCATCAGCGATAACCAGGCGTCCGATACGGGCGGCGCAATATACAATCGCGGAAACATCACGATCGATAGCAGCACGATGGCCGATAATGTTGCCCAGAAAGGGGGCGCGATTTTCACCGACAAACGATCCGCGACAGACCCGGCAGGAACAATGCTGATCAGATCAACATTTACCGGCAACAGGGCATACAGTCAGGGTGGTGTTGTTTACAACTATCACGGCACATTCCGCGCGTACTCCAGCACATTTGGTGGCAATCTCGCACACGGACACCACGATTGGAGCTACAGCACAAACGCCAAGGGGTCCGTGCTGTACCAGTTCGGCGGTGGTGATCTTGGCGGCGTGGCTGAATTTACAGACTCCACGCTAAAAAATAACCGTAGCGCTCCGCTGCGCGATCCAGAGCTCAGAGAATGTGATGTGGCCGAACGTAACAGCTCATGCTCCAACAAACCAGACGCCGACCGACGACGAAATAACCGCGACCGCCGGGTTAACAACGGCGGCACGATATACCATCGGGGTGTCAGCACCAATCGCCAGGACATCAAACTGACCAGGACCGTAATAGCAAACTCAACCGGACGCAACTGCGGCGGCTGGGGATGGTTCAGCCTCGATCATGCCTGGTCGGATGATAATACATGCGACGGAGACGTCGATTATGATGGACCCGGCGTCAGCAGAGGGGATGCGAAACTGGGCCCGTTGACAGACAACGGTGGTTATACGCTGACATTTAAACCCCTGGCAGACAGCGGACTGATCGATGAGGGTGGATCCGTGTGTGCAGTAGGCGACCAGCGAGGGGCACACCGGACATCGTACGGAGACGAACATTGCGACATCGGCGCAGTCGAGGTGGACGCCACAGCTCCATCACGGCTGCGAGCACAGCCAATCAACACAACCCCACCAGACGAACACAACGAGAATCCAGCAACGCTGCATCAAATAATCGACGGCAAAAACGCCGAAATTGCTACGAAAAATGAAACAATCACGGCACAACAAGCCGACATCGATGGCAAAGCCGAAACAATCGCGAACAAACAGGCAGAAATCGAGGACAAGGACGACACAATCACGTCCCAACAGACAGCCATCGCAGAAAAATCAGAAACAATCACGACACAACAGGCGGCCCTCGCAGCAAAATCTGAGACGATCGCGGATCTGCAAATGCAACTGCAAACAATCAACGGCCGGCTGGAAGAATTGCGATACCGCATATCGAAAAAAGACGGCAATCTAGCGCAGCTAGAAGAACAGGCGCGACAGCTGGCAGAC
>NZ_JBHNMF010000599.1:0-1919 GCF_048562965.1 Thiolapillus sp.
AACGAGAGTTGGGGTCAGACCCCTGTTGAGACGGAAATTTTACGGGAGATATGGGGTACTGTCCATGGAAATCGTCGGGGACCCGGGGACTGCTTTTGGCCGGAAAGCATTTCATCCTGCCAAAAGCAGCAAGGCTACAGTTTCTGGCTCACCCAGGAAGCGATTCCCCGTGCATCCAGGGCGCCGGACATGCGATCGACTTCCTGACCGTTACGGAACAGGATCATGGTCGGAATGCTGCGAATTCCCAGTTGCCCCGCCAACTGCTGATGCTGCTCGGTATTCAGTTTGAGCATACGCACCTGTGGCTCCAACTGGGCCGTTGCCTGAGCAAAAGCCGGCGCCATCATCTTGCAGGGACCGCACCAGGGCGCCCAGAAATCCACCACCACTGGAATATCACTGCGCTGGATCTGCTTTTGCAGCATGGCATCATCCACTTCCGCCGGTGTTCCGGCAAACAGTGGCTGCTTGCATTTGCCGCATTTAGGGTGCTGCGCCAGCCGCTCCCGGGGTATTCGGTTCACGCCACCACAGTGGCTACAAACGACATGCAGACTTTCTGACATTTCTGGCTCCATAGTTGATTTGCTTCCTGGAAAATAGGGGCGATAAATCACCGATTCAAGAGAAGCTTGTAATTTCAGCGTGCTGCCCCAAAATAGACAGCAAACCAACAAACCTGTTTAATGTACATGAGCACTTCTCCCTATATCATTGAAATAACAAAAGATAATTACCAAACTGACGTTATTGAACGCTCTGCGCAGGTGCCGGTGCTGGTGGATTTCTGGGCGCCCTGGTGCCAGCCCTGCAAGATACTTATGCCCGTGCTGGCCAATCTGGCGGAACAATACGGGGAGAAATTCATCCTCGCCAAGATCAATACCGAAGAAGAGCAGGAACTGGCAGCACAATTTGCCATCCGCAGTATTCCCACGGTAAAACTGTTCGTCAACGGGCAGCCCGTTGATGAATTTGCCGGCGCGCTGCCAGAAGCGGATATCCGCAAGTTTCTGGATCAGCACATTCCCAGAGAATCCGATGCCCTTGTCGATCAGGCAGAACAGTTTCTGCTTCAGGGAGCCATTGACGATGCCCTGGCACTGCTGAAACAGGCCAAGACGGCGGATCCGGCCAACAGCAATATCGACATCGCCCTGGCACAGGCTTATGCCGCCTCCGGAAATGCGGAAAAAGCCCTGGAAATCGCCGACGGGCTGCCTGCAGATCTCCAGGAAAAGCCTGAAATCAGGGTATTGCGCGGTCTGCTTTTTTTCGAAAAACAGCTGGAGAATGCACCTTCAGAGGCTGCATTGCAGGAACGCCTGGACAGGGATGACAACGACAGCGAAGCCCGCTATCTGCTGGCTGTGCGGCAGGTGGTCGGCCAGCGTTATGAAGACGCCGCGCAAACCCTGCTGGAGCTCATGCGCAGGGATCGCAGCTTTGGTGACGATGCGGCCCGCAAAGCGCTGCTCAGGCTTTTCGATATTCTTGGTGACGACCCGTTGGTGCACCGCTACCGCAGCAGGATGATGAGCCTGATCTATTGACAGGCAGCGTGCGGTACGGGGAAATGCCGACATTTTCCATACGGCGAGCCGTCGGAAATAAAGGAAGCGGGAAGCCGCGTTTTCCGCTTTCGTGGCTAACTTTCATGAATCCTCTAGCCACACCCTGATTATGAAAAAAAACCTGTCCGTAGGTCGGGCTTCACCCCGACAACAGCTGCCAAAAAGGGGCAATGTCGGACTGAAGTCCGACCTACGGAAAATCAATGGCTGAAGTGTATTTCCACATCTAGAGTTTAGAGTAAGCAACATTGTTCCACCGTATATTTTCGGGTGAAATAAAGTTGCTATTTTGTTCATACTGCCCGTTAGAGCTTGTTCTATACGCTGATTGCTGCATCCTGC
>NZ_JBHNMF010000600.1:0-1916 GCF_048562965.1 Thiolapillus sp.
TAGCGGCCTCCAGAAGTTTGTGTTGATTTCTCTTCTGAGAGGCCGCGCCTTGCTATGTCAACTATTTTTTGAGATTTTTAGTGGTTTTTCTCCTCTGAAACTCTAAACTCTAGCACTGGAAGACATGGCTATCAAAATAGTTTGACGCTCTATCCTGCAGACAAAGGAAAACGCTATTCGACTTTCCTGCCGGGAGAAAAAACCAAAGTGCCCGTCTGATCCCCCAGCGCCCATGAAAGCACCAGTTGCCTTTCCATGAAACTGAAACTGCTCACCTGCCCCAGGTACTTCAGATACTGTCCTTCCAGCTCCATGATGTCCGAGGGACAGGCTTTGCGCGTGCTGCCCACGGGACCAACCTTTACGCCGCTCGCTTCCGACTGCTGATCCTTCATGTCAGCAAAATAACTGTTGCAACCGCTGCTGCCATTGATGCGGCCATCCTCGTATGTCAGGGTGATTTGCGGTTCGGGAGGCACTGCCTGCTCACCGATGCGACGTAAAATCCATTCGGTTCCGCCAATGTCTTCCAGGGTCAGTTTCCCGGTAACTTTCACCGGCAACTCCCTGAGCGTCCCATCGTCTTCAATGACCCAGGTACGGGTAGCTTTCTGAGACGGACAGCAGACCGGGTCACCTGCAGCCTGTTCGACAAGATCAATGCTGATTTGATTGCCATTGATATCACCACCCAGGATCTGTACCCGGTCACCGACAAAAAGGGAACGGCTGGTTACCTGTCCCTTGTGAAGATCCAGTATCACCAGATAGTTGAAAACGCCACCACCACCCGGGTTGTCCCACAGCACCAGCACAATTTCCTGCTCTCCATCATTATCCAGGTCTCCCTTCAGTTCAAAGCCCTCGACAAGCCCGCGCTCCGGCGCGGTCGCGTTGGCAGAAACAACGAACCCGGCCGCAGGCGCCAGCTTGTCTCCTGGCACAGGGACGCCATCATCGGCGGAAAACACGGCAGCGACAGACAGGACATACAAAGAAACTGTCAACAGGAATATTCCCGGGATTTTTCTCAACGGCATCATCCCCGATCAAACTCCAGATTTCTGAGCAACAGTTTGACAAGCTCGATGGAGGTGTCCAGGTTCTTCTGGATCTCACGGGCGGTAATGGGCCCTTTCCCCAAACCGGCGGCCCAGTTGACAACCAGGGACAGGTGGGCAAAGCAAAGGTCCAGTTCTTTTGCGAGAGCTGCTTCCGGCATGCCGGTCATGCCTACCAGATCACAGCCGTCACGATGCATGCGCTATATCTCTGCAGCGGTTTCGAGACGGGGTCCCTGGGTTGCACCGTAGGTACCCTCCATCTTCAGCCGCACGCTGGCATTCCGCCCCGCCTTTATCAGGATATCGCGCAGTTCACCACAATAGGGCTGTGAGAAATCCACATGCTTGATAGGCGCCACATCGCAGCAATCCACAAAGGTATGATCTCTGCCCCAGGTATAGTCGATAATCTGATCCGGGACACACAGAATACCCGGCTCCATGGTTATGCCACCTACCGACGCCACGCTGATGATGCGCTTGATCCCCACGGACTCCAGCGCCCATATGTTGGCCCGGTAATTCACCCGGTGTGGTGGAATGGTATGTCCACCTCCGTGCCGCGGTAAAAACACGACGGGTATGCCGGCAAAATGCCCGAAGGCCAGAGGCGCCGAAGGTTCACCATAGGGCGTGACCACGATTTTCTGGCGCTCGACCTCCAGTTCTTCCAGCCAGGCCAGTCCAGAGCCACCCAGGATTGCTATGCGTTCAGTCATGCTTGCCTTCCTCTATGTGTCAAGTCCCGATAGATCATAGATTTTCTTTTTGAATAATTCCGGTTGTTTTTTGTGCCAATCCTTAAGCGCCTGAATGGGCGTGATGTGCCCGATGTTTTTCTGCGGGACATGG
>NZ_JBHNMF010000601.1:0-1912 GCF_048562965.1 Thiolapillus sp.
TTTTACGGCATCTTCCGGGAAAATCAGCTGGCCCGGGGCATTCGGTCATTGAGAATCATGATCTACAACGACAAGGGTCAAGTCACGGAAATCAACTCGAATTTCCCCTAAACAATGCATCAAAAGTGACACGGTTTGGTGGTTATGCCCTATCAGGCATGATCACCAAACAAACCAGCTTTTCCCGTAAGGGCCTCTGTGGTGGAGGAAAAACCAACCAAAAAACCGCCGTGCAGACGGCGTAACCCACTGCCATGGGAATCAGAAAAAACTGTGTTCAGGCAGAGAGCACAGTAGGTAGGCGCATACGCGCCTGGAGGTACAACAATGAAAGCAATAGCTTTCATTGGCGCTATTATGGGCGCCAGTTTTATTCTGGGCATTTGTTCGGTGCCCAGACATCAAGACCCCGTTCCCCCGGTGAAAATCATCTGGGGAGATGAGGCAGAAGTAGGGGTAGGGGGTGAAAACACTTCCGCCCCAAATCCTGATACCAGCCGACGCTGGAACGTCCGGGATATCGAATGCCTGGCCCAGAATATTTACCACGAAGCCCGTGGTGAACCTGTGGCCGGGCAAGTCGCCGTGGCCTACGTGGTCCTCAACCGCGTGGCCCGGCGAATCCGGGGGACGGATGTCTGTGAGGTCGTTTGGGCACCTCACCAGTTTTCCTGGACACGCCATCCCACCCCGATCAGGGATGCGCAAGCCTGGAGGCAGGCGTGGCAAATTGCCACCCTGGTACTGGAGCAGGCCGTCCCCAATCCGGTTGGTCCGGCAGATCATTACCATGCCGACCGGATAAGGCCCTACTGGGCCAAACAGAAGCAGAAAGTTGCAAAGATTGGCCATCATATCTTCTACTTCTGAGGTGTTGCATGCGGCATCCCTTCTTGGGTGCCGCATGCGCCCAGCCAGTATTTTCCAATCCATAAATGAGTCTGAAATCAGTGGCCTGTTTTTGCTGGTTCAGCCTGTTTTCAGTGTCTGCTCATGAATATTGTTGAATAGTTTCTGGCGTGCCTTTTTCATCTGGTCCGCCGCTTCATTGTCGCTGATTTGCAGGGCGACTTGGTTCAGTGTTTCAAAACTGATGCCGGGTTTCAAATAATTTGCTGCATCGGGCAAGGATTTCAGCTTGTCATAGGGTGTCATCATATTGGTGTAGGCATAGGTCTTGCGCTGCTTGCCCTTGGCATCCGTGGTTGTTGTTGGAAAAAAACAGGGGCAATGGCCCGTATCGTCAGCCCATTGCCCTGATCATACAGTGCTTTGATTTTGTGAATCATAACCCACTCCTTCAAGTGTGCTTCCCCCATCGATGAGTCTCTGATGGCGGGAAGCGTACGGCCCTATGGCCCGGAATGCCCCTCAGGGTGGGTCAAAATTGTTGGCCGTAGGTGGGTCAGAATAGATGGCCATTAACACCAAGACCTATGACCTGGAAGTATGGTTGCCAGGGCAGGGCAAGTATCGGGAAATATCATCTTGTTCCTGCTTTCTGGATTTCCAGGCGCGACGTATGCAGGCGCGTTGGCGTAACCCGGAAACAGGCAAGCCGGAGTTGCTGAATACGGTCAATGGTTCTGGTCTGGCAGTAGGGCGTACCCTGGTTGCTGTGCTGGAAAACTACCAACAGGCTGACGGTAGCATTCGTATTCCCCATGTATTGCAGACCTACATGGGTGGAGAAGAATTGATCGGGGCTATTTGACCATGGCAATCAGTAGCAATACAAAGCCAACGACCAGTAGCAAGGGGATAGCCGCAGACAGCCAGTCTCCTTTTTTGGCTTTTGGCCCGTTTTGCAACCAATGTTTGGCGGCAGGATACATATAGAACAGCATCATCACCACTACCACTGCGCTGGCGATTTGTAACCAGATATTCATACTTCCTTCCTCATAAAAAA
>NZ_JBHNMF010000602.1:0-1911 GCF_048562965.1 Thiolapillus sp.
ATGTCTTTTTCAACAGCCTGTTAAATGCTTCAAAAGCGGGTTGCTTTGCTGGCTCAAAGAAAATGCTCATATTCTTCCGGCAATATATTCAAAAGTGCTTCTTCCGTAATCGAATACAGATCATAGGTAAGATCAAGCTGCTGCAGATATCCGATATAACGCCGGATGTTACCTTTTCTCTTTGTCGAGGTGGCTCCGCGTTTGAAGGTTCTCCGGTTAGCGTCGTAGTAGAGACGGTTGGCCACTTCGATGACACCCCGGCAGCTAATCAGATGCTGACGGGCAGCCAGCTGCTCGATCAGCTCACCGCGCTCACTCGGCTTTTTGCTGAGAAGGAACAGCGCAGTTTCACCATAGCGGCTCACCAGCAGCCAGGTGGTTCGCACAGCATGGCGCGGACGGTGGTTGTAATTGGAGCTCAGGATATAGTTGTAGATCTGACTTGGCTTTCTTGATCCGTCCGCCCTGGCCGGACAAAGCTGGTCAAACCAGTACAGGGCCAGCCAGCTCCAGAACCCCTGGTCTCCAAGAAAGGATTGCATATCCGTATCTTCCAGAATTTCCGTAAGATAGACACCCATCTCATAACGCGTCCCAAATTCCCTCCTTTCCACATACGAAAAGTCCTCCAGAGGCTCCGAGTACCGGGAATCCGTCAGCAGATGGAAAGGGGGGGCAAGTTTCTCTCCCTCCCTGAAATCGCGCAGATACTGTTCAAACGCTGACAGCCCGGTCCCGTTCAGTTTTCTGATCGGATCAGCCACAGTTATGATCCTCCATGCGCCTGATCAGATGTTCGCAGAAATGATGTTTTTCGCTGAAAGCACGCACGCTGTCATCGATCCACTGATGCCGTATGTCCGGATCCGGGTCCGCAGGGCATTCCTCCGGTGCGAGCCTGTTTGCAAAGGTGATCCACTGTTCCTGCCAGGAACCCTCATCCTGTTCGCCTTCCTGATTCCACAGGATGTACATCAGAACCTCACGGAAGGCCGAAGGCAGAACAAGGCTCTGGAAAAACGGGTTGTGCTGGAGTTGGCCAATACCATCCGGCACACTGCTGTTGATGCACAGCACCGGCTTATGCAACTCATTGAACGACAGTTTCCATACCAGGTTGCCCATCTCCGGCATACGTCGGATGATCATCAGGGACGAACGCTGCTCTTCGGTCTCTTCATATCTGGGCGCCAGCCGGTCAGCCAGCGCAATCAGACGGCTGATCTGCTGCGAACTGTCAACCACCTTGACCCTGAACAGAACTGGCCCGGAAAGATCGACCTGATCAAGCATGGTATCCAACGGCGGCAGCGGAGCTCCGACCGTGCCGAACCCGAATCTCTGGAGCGTATTGCGGTGATAGGCCTCGACGTACAGATCTGCATCCGGCGGCAACTCTTTCCTGTTCATCCTGAAATCCACTTCAAATGACGGCGGTCCAGAACCCTGTTCCTGAAGCCGTATCTCCACTTCGGAATGCCTGATCTTCTTTCTGCCGGTGTGATTGATGCGCCTGGACATCTGCATCTCACGTTTCCTCCGGCGGCACCGCTCTGAGCTTTACCAGCAGATCCCTGTTCTTATCGAATCCAGAGACATCAATCCTGAATTTCGGACCACTGATCTCAAACTCCAGCTCATTGGGAGAAAATCCAGCCAGCGCCACCGTATCCGAAGTGGCCTGCACAAAGGGGGTTGAACCGCTTCTGCCACTGAAATCAAAATCAAAGGGGCTGTACTTTTTGAACGGGTTTCCGGATGCTGTATCGTATGCCATTCTCACCCTAAGCCTGACCGGATACCTGACCATATCCGCTCCGTCACCCGGCCGGACTGAAAATCCGTCTTCCGTAGTTTCCAGTCTTGCCAGACGGGGTTTCCTTCGGGGAACTTCAATATCATCATCAGGGG
>NZ_JBHNMF010000603.1:0-1894 GCF_048562965.1 Thiolapillus sp.
TTTCGTTAAAGCGAATCCGGATCAACACCGTTAAATTCTAGGGTTGCACGGATATTGTTAAGCACATGCGCCGTGCGACGCTCGGTTTTGAACGAGTGCTCCATCAATATGGCTTCTTTGAAAAGCGGGATCAGCAACTGGTTTGCCTGTTTAGCCAGTTCCGGCGTTTCGAGGCGAATCGTCCAGATTTGGGATGAACGAATGTGGGTTGCGATACCGGATTCCTTCAGCATCCGGTTCCAATCAGGAACCCCGGGAAACCGATTCCCCTTGGTTTTTCTGCCCCGAAGCTTGTACACAATCGACCGGTTCAGTGTCTTGGCTGTGCCACTGAGGGCGTGGACCAGTGCAATCGCGCCATATTTTGTGGACTCCAACACACCCGTTCCATCCGGCATGTATTCGATGTTGATATGCGTAGATGGTGGATATGGCCACTGCAAGGGGTCTTTGAGACTGGCCAAAGCACTGGCCAATATGGGCAGTAGCCCGGCATGGATGATATTGGCAGAAACCTGGTGAAACACCGGGATGACAATCTTGCCTTTCTTCCTGTCATGGTAGGCGTCTTCGTATCCCGTCAACGCGTTGACCCAAGGCACATGACGTGGAAACTTACTGTTTCTCGTCATGGACGAACCGGTCAGCACATAGTTGACGTCATCAGGTGTTTCAAACTCGTGCTCGAGATGGATGGGGCCATAATCACCGGGTTCGACCAGACGGATATCCGGCCGGTCCAAATATGATAGATTGATGCGCTGTATCTTGGCGTCTTTACGACGCCGGTATTCCTCGATTTCCTTGGCGATTCCTTCTTCGTCGAGCTTGCGAGGTTTGTGTTCGTAGGGTGTTTTGGGTGACATTTATCAATTCTCCTGGGCATGGTCGATACCCCGTTGTCTTATTAAAAAACCATTGACCAATGGTTTTGTCAGCGCTCAGATATCCTTCTGCACATTGGCGAGAATTACGCTGAACATCAGTATACAGCAAAGAATCAGAATAAGCGGCAAAAGTGGGTTGACCGCAAAAGGGCTGACAAGTGCGGCGGTCATCATAAACAATGAAATGACTATCGCCAAAGTCGCATATTTCAAGCGAATTGAACTACTTGTGAGGTGGGCCACAATCTTGACTTTTCGCATCATCACGCCGTCGATAATAGCCGGAATGATAAGCAGCAAGGCGGCCGGCAGCCACATCCACCAGACCTGAAGACGAACAATGATCTGATACACGACCGCCCAGAAGGTCCCCAGTGACCCCTCTACATGGCTGAACACCGAATCGCTTACCGGCCCAAGGTCCAGTCCCCCGCTGTGGTTGTTTTGCGGCAGCAGCATCTGATACAGGCTGTCTTGAATCCCGGTTTTCACAAACCAGCGGGTATAGATATCGTCCGCACGTTTGCGGATATTTTGTGCGGTCTGGTGGCCAAAAACGCGTTCATTCTTGAACGTCTCCTCCTGGATGTTCTGGACTATCCAGGATTGTTTAACCACCGCACTGACAATCAGCACTTCTACGAGAAGCAGTAACATGCCAATGAAGAACCACTTGAATGTGCCGCTAAGCATAACAGCCCCCTACTCTACCGGCTTTGGATATGGTTTGACGCAGATTCCATCTGCAACGCACCGCGTTGACGAAAAATCAATGACCTGTTCCCGAAATTGCAGTCGGAAACGCTCGGCATCGTCGGAAGAAAAAAGCAGATTTGACGGCTGAATGGTATAAAGAGGGTGCATCTTCAGCCATTCCTCCAATGTTTCTTCCAGCGGATTCCAGACGGTTCCAGATGTATTGCATGTTACCGTCAGGCACAGCAGGCGTGGAATCGGGTCAATCGTTCGGCTGATGAAACAATCAATTATGCAGTTGTCATTCTGAC
>NZ_JBHNMF010000604.1:0-1891 GCF_048562965.1 Thiolapillus sp.
GCTTGTGTTGATAAAAGTATCTGTTGAAGCTGATCTCGTAGCCGATCTTGGTGGCGCCGAGATTGATCCAGGCTTCATCCACGTGCGGACGAACCTCGCGCAGAAAATAGGCGTGGATATCCTCTTTCAGGGGGACGTTTTCGGTATCGCGCAGGTCCGAGTCGGTCTCGTACTCGATGTACTCGCCCGGGGTGTCCGTTGGCCAGTAGCCGAAATCGGTCAGCATGCCCTGCTCGCACTGAAAATCGCCAAACGACAGCGATTCGAGCACTTTTCCCAGCTTGTTGCCCTTGAGCCTGTGAATCTTCTTGATGACCTTTTCAGCCTGGTCATCCTGCCAGCTGACCGCATTATAGATCTGGTTCTTCTCTGATGCGGTCAGTTTGGTCCCGAGCGATTTAAGGTTTTCTTCGACCAGGGAGCGGAAGACATTGAAATCCATGTACAGGTCCTGACCGACGGCTTGCATGAGCTGTTCGGCGGTCTGCATCAGCTCGCGCTGGCTGCGCCAGGCCTTGGGGTCGAGCAGGAGTTTCCTGTTGCGGGCGGTGATGCCGATGTCTTCCCGGTCGATATGATCCTCGATGGCCTGTTTGTGGGATGCCAGCTCATCGTAGATGCCGTCGCCCCATCGCCCGTAGGCCCATTCCATCAGTTCTGCCACGGCGGGGATAAAACGCAGGGTGGCAACCCGTTCCGGGGTGAACTGCGCGGCCTTGCGGCTGGGCCGCTCGACGGTGACCTTGTAATAGCCGAAATCCTCGTTATCGAACACCTTGGAGATGCCGTCATTCGGCATGCTGGCGTGCAACTCGACAATCTGTTGGATGTGCTCGGGCGTGAGCTCGCAGTTCTTGTTACCCAGGTTCTTGCGCAGTTTCCGGTAGAGCTTTGAGGCATCGATCAGTTGCACCCGGCCCCTGCGGTTGACCGCCTTGTTGCTGCTCAGTAACCAGATATAGGTGGTGATGCCGGTATTGTAGAACAGGTTGTTGGGCAGCTGAACGATGGCTTCGAGCAGGTCGTTCTCGATGATGTAGCGGCGGATGTTGCTCTCGCCACTGCCCGCGTCGCCGGTGAACAGGGCACTGCCATTGTGGACTGAGGCGACCCGGGAGCCCATCGGGCTGTCTCTGGTGGTCTTCATCTTATCCACCATCTCCATCAGGAACAGAAGCTGCCCGTCCGAGGAGCGTGGCGTCGCAGGCACGGCCTGCTCGTCTCCTCGGAAATCGCTCAGGACCACCTCAAAGCGCGGGTCCAGGATCTCTTTGCCATCCACGATGGCCTTGTGATCGGCTTTCCAGGATTTGCCATAGGGAGGATTGGAGAGCATGAAATCGAAGCGCATCCCGGCGAATTCATCCGTGGCCAGGGTCGATCCGTTCTTGATGTTCTCGGGATTGTTGCCCTTGATCATCATGTCGGACTTGCAGATGGCATAGGTTTCATCGTTGATTTCCTTGCCATACAGAAATACCGAATCGGGTTTTACCCGGAAAGGGCCTGCCGGGTCTTCCAGATAGTTCTGAGATTCGGTGAGCATGCCGCCGGAGCCACAGGCCGGGTCATAGATCAGCATGGTGGGCGGCAGCTGGCCTTGTACCGGGTCGAACAGCAAATGGGTCATCAGATGAATGACCTCACGCGGGGTGAAATGCTCACCGGCCTCTTCGTTGTTTTCTTCGTTGAACTTGCGGATGAGCTCTTCGAAGACATAGCCCATGCCCAGGTTGGTGAGCGGTGGCAGTTTGCGACCATCGGGGTCTGTCGCGGCAACGGGCGACAGGTTGATGTAGGGTGAGGTGAACTTGTCCAGCACATCGTAGAGCACATCTTTTGCCGCCATGTGCTGCGCCTGGCTGCGCAGCTTGAATTTGTCCACGATTTC
>NZ_JBHNMF010000605.1:0-1878 GCF_048562965.1 Thiolapillus sp.
ATCTCCTTCATATTATTCAGTACCAAGTGCCCTATTTCTTTTGATAATCTATATTATCATAAGTAATAATCTTTACAATAATCCGAGTAAGAATAACAATAGATCCATACCTGGCTATTAACCAGTAGCATTAGAGCTATTAATTAAAGCAATATGCACCTGTCTCGTGCTGGTGTAAACACGGAACTGTGTCGTTCAGCCCGAGTCACCGCGACTCTGAGCAGATAACGTGCTTGGGCAACAACATGTGGATCCGAAGGGTCTCGGACGTACCGACCCTGAAACTCACCTTCAAAAACAATCGTTTCCGTAAACTGCTTTGCCTTGGATTTGTGCATGGTCATAACCAGCACGCCTCTCGGCTCTGATTTGCTCATCGAGAAATGTTCTTCCATCAACGAATCCCGAACCGCTTGTTCTGCGCCTTCGTATGTCCCCCGACCGCGCCATAACTCACCCAGGCGACCGCTGAGAACTGTTCCGCGATGCATTAGGCGAAGATACTTTGAGTCTTCTACGATCTGCTTGATTTCACGGATACCATACTGGTGATCTTCAATCACTGAGCGCACGTTAAGCCAATCCGTTGCGGGGTCTCCCGTCAACTGGATTGCATCACATGCCTTCAGAACGTCATCGACACTAGCCAAAATTGCTTTCTGGTTAGACCCTCGGGCTTTTCGCTCGTTCTCGATATGTTCTTCGAGGAATTTGGCAACCTTTGCACTGGCTTGCGTCGGCCCCTTTTCCCCTCGGTTACCCTTGATGTGTCCAATAACGGCTCGGATCATCCTGATTCGTGCATCCGCAACGTCTGACGACGCAATTTCTAGGAGAACACCAATTAATAACGCCGCTAAGGACGGTCCCGCCGTTTCCAGCGCAACGTGATGCTCAATGCTGGGAAGTTGCCCTGCACCAATAGGTTGCCCTGCACCAATAGTCTGCTCAGATCCAATGTAAGCTGACACGCTCAGCATCAACTGCTTCGAAGGTACGAGAATAGCCACCGACCAGTCCTTAATCCCTGCCTTTCGAATATCCTGCATCCTTCGCAGCAAATGGACTTTGATGTCTAGCAAGCCTGAAGTCGGCTTTCTGAATGGATACAGGTGGAGCGAAACGTCGTCATACTTTTGACCTCGATTAGCTCCAACCAAAAGATCGTTGCCAAATTGCACGATGTCTGTGCCGTTGCTTCGATTGTTCTGGTTCTCAAAGTCGAAAAGGCTTGGATTAAATCGGTCCTGAAAATGAGCTTGGCGTTCAGGCGATGCACCACGGAACTCGTAGATTCGTTGTTCGGGGTCCGCAAGTGCTAACACGGTGGAATGCTCGCCAAGCAACCGAATCACCTCCCACTCCGCATCGTTGGTATCTTGAAACTCATCTAAAATCAGAACAGGATAAGCATCGGAACAGATTCTTCGTATCGCCTCACTTCGTTTAAGCATCTGGGCTGCCAGCGGTGCAAACAGATCGAAATGAAGAAAGCCCTCTTCAAAAAACAGCCTCTCCTTCTCACTCTGACGATTAGCTTCTTCACTGATACCTGCTAGCGCGGCAGCTGCCTCTGGTGGTGCTAATAACTGGATTGGATTGGCACGTTCGAGCAGTAAATATCCATGTGTTCTCAACAGGCTCCAAAGGAACCCATGATATGTGTCAATCTGGATTCCGGCTTTAATTTTGGGAGCAAGCATGTGCTGTGCTCGTTCCTCTACTCTGGTAATCGTGGTTCTAGCAAAGCTGAGAAAAAGAATTTTTTGCCCTGGCTGTATTTGCTCTTGCTCAATAATGTTGCCTGCTTTTAGAAGCGCAATCGTTGTTTTACCGGAGCCTGGTCCCCCCATGACGAGCAAGTGACCGGCTGTGCTC
>NZ_JBHNMF010000606.1:0-1871 GCF_048562965.1 Thiolapillus sp.
CGACATGAAACTTGTCAAAGGCGATCTTATCCTCCACTTTGGGCAGGCTTTCCAGTGTGGCGTTGATGAAGGCTGGCCACATGTCCATGGAGATGCTTTCTATCGCTTCTCGCTGCGCTTGTGTGTCATGAAGAATGTCGTGAGATATTCATGCTGTACCAAAGATGAGGGAAGGCCCCTCGGTTCCGGTAGCCAGATACTGGAATCAAACAACCCTATGCGGCCTTTGTTAAGAGCACGGGTCGTGAGCGATAGGGAAAAGGCAGAAAGAGAATCTGTCATGTGTGTTCTGAAGAGATGAATGCAAATGAACCATTGATGAGGTGTCGATATGTATAAACACTGTCAAAACCGGGGACCGAGCGTATTTCCGGGACGAGTTTCGACGTGATCTGGAAACGGGCGAAATGGCAGTCGGCATGGAGATGGCATGAATTCAGAACAGGCTTTGGTCCGGAACATGAGAACCTGTCGTCCTGATGACAAGGGAGAAGCGGTAGTGGGAGAACCACATCGTGAGAGTACCGATGCAGGGCACAGGGGCGGACTATCCCGTAGTAGTGATGAAGCTTCTGTAATGGGGGTGGAGCAAAGGGGATGGCCTGTCCAGTTGAGTGAAGGCGGTCAACCACAGCGTGGGAGGAACCGTCCTCATAAAACAAAACCTTTTCACATCTCGAAACATCTTGTCTTTGAAGCATACAAACGAGTCAAAGCCAACAAAGGGAGTGCCGGGGTCGACGCCCGAAGTCTGAATGACTTCGAAGTTAACCTGAAGGACAACCTTTACAAGCTGTGGAATCGTTTGTCTTCGGGCAGTTACCAACCACCACCGGTACTACGGGTAGAAATACCGAAATCCGGTGGTGGCGTACGACCGCTGGGCATCCCGACGGTTGCTGACCGAATTGCCCAAATGGTCGTAAAACTGCACATTGAACCCGAGCTGGAGAAGCACTTTCATCCCAGCTCCTATGGCTACCGGCCCGGCAAGTCCGCACACCAGGCGCTGCGAGCAGCCAAACAGCATTGCGGACGACGTGCCTGGGTGCTGGACATGGATATCAAAGGATTCTTTGATGCGATCGATCACGACCTGCTGATGCGGGCAGTGAAACGGCACGTTAAAGAACCTTGGCAGCTACTGTATATCCAACGCTGGCTGGAAGCACCGGTTCAATACGCGGATGGTCACAAGGAAAATCGCCATAGAGGAACCCCTCAAGGCGGTGTGATCAGCCCATTGCTCGCCAATCTGTTTCTGCACTATGTCTTTGACATTTGGGTGGAAAAGCATTGGGGTGGTATCCAGTTCGAACGCTATGCAGATGATATTGTCTGCCACTGTTCGAGCGAAAGAGAGGCGCAACGACTCAAGCAGTTATTGGAGAAGCGCTTTACCCAATGCGGCCTGCAACTACACCCAGACAAGACCAAAATAGTGTACTGCAAAGGCGGCCACCGCACAGGGGACTATGAACACATCAGCTTTGACTTTCTGGGCTATACGTTCAGACCCCGGTGGATCAAGACAAGGCAAGGAAAACAGGGCCTGTATTTTATCGCGGCGGTGAGCCAGAAATCGGCCAAGCGCATCCGCAAGGAAATCAACAGCTGGCCCTGGAGATACTGGTATCAGAAAGAGCTGACGGATATCCGTAGTTACTGTAGCAACAGGCTACAAGGCTGGTTGAACTACTACAGCCTGTTTGGAAGCAGCATTATCCGAAATGTATTATTCCACTTTGACAAGCGATTGAGTCGGTGGGGTAAATCGAAATACAAACAGCTTAAGACACTGATGCAGGCAGCGCGCTGGGTAAACCGGATAAGGCGGAAAAAGCCGCACGGTTTTCCGCACTGGCATGTTG
>NZ_JBHNMF010000607.1:0-1870 GCF_048562965.1 Thiolapillus sp.
AGTTGTTGCGCAGTGCTTGGTGACCAGGACGGCTGGGGCACAAATAGGTTGTCAAAGGCCGAGTCGATTTTGGGGACTGGGATGTCCCAAAATCTATCACGAGGCCGAAGACACGCTTGTCGATGTTTTAGGCGATGGTCCTTCAGGGCCGGCATGGAAATACCAGGCCCGTGAACTGGGGATCGAGGATTGTTGCCACTGGCATGGGTTGCTGCCCAGGGATGAAGCGCTGGTGGCGATGGGTGCGGGCCATTTGTTTGTTATCACCAGCCTCAAGGATCTGACATCCACCGTATTGATGGAGGCCCTGGCTCTGGGGTTGCCGGTGTTGTGTCCGGATCATTGCGGCTTTTCTGATGTGGTGGATGATGGCTGTGGAATCAAACTGCCCATGGAAACGCCGACGCAACTGGTGGAGGGTTTTATCAACGGGATACAGCGGCTGGCGACTGATGAAAGCGTCCGCCAGGCTTTGGCCTGGGGCGCGCTGAAGAGGGTGCGGGCCTTTCGCTGGACCAGCAAGCAACAGATCCTGGAAAGGGTTTATGCGCGGGCTTTGGGAGCAGACCAAGATGCCTAAAGTGAGTCTCATTGCTTCCATCAAGCGGGATTATTTCAACTTGCCCTTGTTCATGTGGCTGGCCTTATGGGCGGCCATCAATACCGGCCCCTGGAATCTGTCGGGTTTTGGCGCGGGAGGGCTGGCAACCCTCAATGCCATCAGGGGCATTGCGCCGATTGCGATAATGTTTGTTTCCTTTGTGTTGCTCTCCAGTCAAAAACGGCACCCCAGGGGCGGCATGACGGCGCCAGAGGGGCTGTTCTGGGTGTATGGAGTAGCCATGGTGGTGGCGTCCCTGCCTGTGGAGTCCTGGTTCAATACCGCTTACTGGGGGTTTTCCTTCATGGCGGTGCTGATGGTAGCGCGCTTCTATGTGGCCAGCGGCAAGCCGCTGTTGCAGATCGTGCGCCTCAATTATCTGACTTGGGTGGTCGCGTCTATCGTGCTGGTGTTGTTGCTGTTCTTTGCCCGGGATGTACTTTTTGAGGCTGAGACAGGTTACGGCCTTGTTCGTAAGGCTTCGGAAGTTGCAGGTGGCGCCATGAGCCGGGCCACTGGTATGGCGCGTTTCGCCGCGATTCCGGCAGTGCTGGCCTTCGTTATGTTCTGGCGGGTCAATGGCTGGGTGAGTTGGATAACTGCGGCAGGTGTGTTCGCGGGTTCCGTATCTCTGGTCTGGTTCATGCAGTCGCGTGGAGCCTTGTTTTCCCTGGCGGGAACCCTGGTGTTCGTCATGTTGTTCATGGGGAAGGTGCCCCGGGTGATCGCGATCGTGTTGTTCGTGCTGGGTCTTGGCGGTGGTCTGGACATGGTTCCTGAACAAACGCAGACCTATGTCGTAGAACATGCTACCCGGGGAACAGGCGTGGAAGGATTGAAGACCATGTCGGGACGGGACAGGATCTTCCGCAACGCCTGGCAGGCCATACAGGAGCAGCCAATCTTAGGTTACGGGCCGCAGGCAGACCGGCGCATCATTGGCGAGAATGCGCAAAATGGTTTGTTGTACGCCTGGTTGTCTGGCGGCTTGCTGGGGATGCTCGGCTACGTGGGGGGAATGCTGGCCGCTTGGTGGTATTTTCTGAAAATAATTTTCGGGAAGTTCCGTATGGGGTCGCAGGCGCGCGACATGCTGATCATGACCGGCGGTATCCTGGCTTTTTTTAGCTTGCGCAGTTACCCGGAAAATACCGCGGCTCTGTTCAGCGTCGATCTGCTGGTCCAGTTGCCGGCCATGGTATATATCGCCATGCTGTATCGTTATCAGACTGAAGTTTCCCAATTTTTTGGAGCAATGAATATTAGAGC
>NZ_JBHNMF010000608.1:0-1870 GCF_048562965.1 Thiolapillus sp.
CAATTTTTTCATTCCTATCACCAAATTTCCGCGATCATTCCGTGCCAACGGCACGGTACTTCGCCCCTCTAAGCTCACCTTGCCTCTCGACGAATCCCTCTTCCAGCAGGTAACCTATGGCCTTCTTCCAGTCGGTTTCGTTGATTCCCGAACCACCGACGATCTCTTTCTTCCCATGCCATCCGGGATACGCCTCCAGCCAGGCTAGAATCTGGTCGATGGGCTCACTACCCCACTGATTACCCTTTTGCTCAGAAGGTTGTGAACCCGACGAACTCGAGAATATATCCATCTGTGGCGAGGGAGGCTCGGCGGCCTTGGGGATGTCTCGTTCAGTAAAGGGTGGTATCTCGTAGACCTTGGCCGTTCGGCGCTTCTTTTTCAGCACAGCTTTCTTCTTCGTAGTCTTCTTTCCGGCATGCAGCCCCTGAGCGACCTGTTCCTCGTAGCGTTCTTTGTTCAACAGTACCAACCGCCGAAGTATCTCCATGCGTGTCGTGTCGCTCACAACATATCGTGAGCCATCATCGTTCTTTGCGAATGGAATGTCTCGAAAATCATATGTCATATCAAGATCATGCCAACCGAAAGCGGCAGCAACTTCGGTATCGATACTTCCAAGGATACCTCTCAATGATACGATTTGATCGTCCGCATAGTCCTTGGAGTGAATCGTATTCATTAAATCGGTGAGACCACTCCCTCTTTCGGCGGACCACTCAACCGCCAGCTCGTTGAAATGAGTAGCGGCATCTATCCCTGCTTGTGTCACTCGCATGATGGGCAAAGGGAACTTGGCCATTGATTCACTGATTGAAAGTCTGAGCGTTACACCGAGACCACCACCGCAATATGCTTCCAGCCAGGAACGAAACAGACTACTAAGACAGATTGGATAGAGGTCTTCTCTATCTACACCAATGAGAACGACCTGGTTGGTATATATCCAGTCAGACGGCGCCAACATGCAAATCGGGTACTTGGTCACCTTCGAGAAAGCAATAAATCTGTCTCGTTGGCGAAGTCTACGCATCAGATCAGCCCGGTGGTTCCAGAATTGCCACCAACGCTCATACAACCCTTTGTAGCTCTTTAGCGCTTCAGGTGTCCTGGTTGGTCTCACGACTTTGTTTAAAAACTGATAAGCAATAGGCCATCTCTTCAGAATCGCCTCTAGGTCCTGATCACCGACATCCAGAACCCATCGATTTCTGCGGTTCAGTGCATGGCTAGTGATGTCGTTTCCGGTGATGTAAGGCCGCAATAGCGAATCTCGCTCCGACCGCAATCGTTCAAACCATATGTCGTCGGGTGTGACCACGAACGCCAATCCCTTGCTATTGTTTACGCCAGCGAATGCGAAGATGGTATTCTCCAGAGGTTTGGGTCGCCAGGCATCGGCCATCTCGCATTCGAGTCGTGGACCGATCCGTTCGCAACCTTTCCCGTCTGCATCCCTTACGCCGTGCCATTCCCCTTTGTGGAAGCAGACGATGGCAACCACGACCGCCGCCTTACCAGGCCATGGCATTCCTTTTCTCGAGAAGTGGATATCTCCCTGCTTGACGATTTCACGGAGACCGACTTCAATGGCGCTGCCTTCGGCAAGGTTGCTCGTAGCCAAGAGTCCATATTCACCACCCATTAGCAGAAGATCGGTGGCACGACGGTGGAATGCGACGCATAGGTCGATCTTTCCTGGCGCCGCTCCGAGTACCATTTGTACGATCACTTGCAGAGCCCTACCCTGTGAGTTCTTCCATAGGCGATTTCCAAGAAACGGCGGATTCCCCACGATGGCATCAAACCCCCCGTTATCCCGAACAAACACCTCCGGAAACTCCAACGGCCAGTGCATCGGATGACGCGG